>CBAAAH010000005.1:0-22779 GCA_964658865.1 uncultured Granulicella sp. | reverse complement strand
GCGCTATTGGTGGCGTCAGCCTCATCATCATTGACCCTATCGTTTCCGCTGTTGTCGGAGACCTCAATAAGGCGAACGATGTTCGCCGAAGTTTACAGCCCATTATGGACTTCGCAGAGCAGCAACGTTGCGCTGTTATCGGCATTACGCACTTTGCCAAAAACGGAATTGGTCGCAACGTCACAGAACGAGTGCTAGGTTCTCAGGCATTCACAGCGGCTGCACGTATGGTTTTAGCTACTGCTAAAGATGAGGCGACCGGCGAACGGGTATTCCTCAAGGCTAAAACGAACATCTCGCGTGACGGTAGTGGATTCCGCTACAGCATTCAAGAGACGGTAGTTCAGCCTAAAAACATCCGCACAACTCGATTGCAATGGGGAGAGAAGATCGAAGGTAGTGCTCAAGAGATTATGGATAGCGTTGAACAGCAAGGCGAAGCTAAAGAGGGCAAACTTGCTGACGCTAAACGTTATCTTTTGGATGCGCTCAGGGATGGGCCTAAAGCATCGAATGCCGTTATTCAGGCCGCTAAAGACGAACACGGTATTGCTGAGAAGACGTTGCGAAGGGCACAGAAAGAGCTTGGCATCAAGCCCGCTCTAGGCGGTTTTCAGGGTCAATGGCTATGGTCCCTCCCCATTTCTGAACAACCGTGGTCACCATCGTTGGTTCAGTAGACGGCAGTGTTGGCCATGCAGAGTTGGTCAGTGTTGGCCACAGTGTTTCCCAACTTCAAGTTTATGACCAACTCTTATAAACATTGGATTTCTGAAGAGTTGGTTTGGCCAAGACTGTCAGACGTAGAGACAGAGTTGGCCACCGTATTTGTCTGGCCAAGTGTGTGGCCAACTGTGGGAAGGTGTCCTGTCGAACCGCCTCTGCCTATCAGCTAAAAACGCTAGCCTTGATTAGCGTTGCCATAGTACAGCGTTGTTGCTTGCTTTAGTTCTTCCTCTTCCGCTGGTCCGACTGGAGTGGAACGCTCTTTAGCATTCTCAATTTGTTGTTGAAGCTCACTACCCCAGTTTCGTTCTTCACGAGCAAGCTGCGGCACAACTTTGAAGCACCGATCTTCTTCCACCCAAGTCCCATCACCATTGGAAGGTGAAAGTTCGTAGTAAACCTTCCCGTTAGAAGTCTTTCCTACGTTTAATACGTTCACCTTGTCCCATTGCGCACCGTTTGGAAAGATTGCGCTGACTACATCACCGACATCGAACGTTTCCGCCATGAAAGCCTCCGCACATTCAGAGCCTAACAAAGTAGCAGGCGAAACGAAAGCGAACAGGTCACCTGACCCGGCCAAGCTGGCAGATGCTTTCGAAACAGCTACTTGACGTAACGGTGACGTAAGCGGCTTGCTTGTTTTCGCTAAGTTGTTGATTTGATGGTGGGCACAGCAGGATTCGAACCTACGACTTCCACCGTGTGAAGGTGGCACTCTACCGCTGAGTTATGCGCCCGTATGCGGGGGTACCGCTTGGCGGCCAGCCGAATCGGTCCGCCACTTCGAAAGAATAGCACGGGCCGGGCGCCCCGTCCTGCGGTGGCGTCCAGCGTGGTCATGCGGGGCATAATGTCGCTTATTGGGTGGCAGGATGTTGCATTCTCGGTCGGTCGGGGATACCGGGCTGGTCCACGCATCGTGTGTTGCCATGGGTTGTGTGCGGGCGAAAGGACGCATAGTCTGTTGGCTGTACGCGGCGACTCCTGCCGTGACGGCAAGGCGACGGAGACGGCATGGCGGACTGGCGAAAAGAAGAGGATCGGGTGGCGCACAGCCCGACTGTCGCCAAAGATCCTGTGGCTCCCGGCGCTTCGAAAGAGTGGCCTCCCGCCGCATTGCCGGAAAAAGAGGTGCTGGCGAGACATGGAGTACCGGGTCCGCCCTCTCCCGCTTTTCAAGACGGTGATGCACTGTCGCAGGATCGGGACGAACGAGATTCGGTGGAGTCTGCACAGGATGGCGACACGCTGACCGATGTTGACGGCACGCAACATTTGCGCGCCGATGGGGTTGAACCAGATGAGGCCGAGAACGACATGGCGACGCTGGCTTGGAACCCGGGGTTGGCGCAGGACGAGCAGTTTGACGAGCCTGCGCAGAGTACGGCAATCGACGCACGCATGGCCGAACGGCTGGTTGAAGGCGGCGATGCCGACCTGATGCTGCGCCTGAAGGCGGGCGACCTGCCATGCTTCGACGTGCTGATGAACAAGTATCGCCGGCAGATTGTGCATTTCATGTTTCGCATGGTGCGCAACCAGGCGGTTGCGGAAGAGATGGCACAGGAAGTATTTCTGCGGGTCTATCGTGCGCGCGAGACGTACCGCGCCGAGGCGAAGTTCACCACATGGCTGTACCGCATTGCCACCAATCTTGCGGTGAACTACGCGCGCGATACCAAAACTGAGCGGCTTGCACCGAAGGTCATGTTGGATGAGCCGGAATACGAAAGCGGCTCCATGCCCGACGTGGCAGACAGTACGCCATCTGCCGAGGCGGACATGCTGCGGCGGGAGCGGATGAATGCGATCAAGCAGCATGTGATGGCCCTGCCGGAACGGCAACGCATGGCCGTGCTGATGCACAAGTACCAGGAGATGGATTACAAAAGCATCGGCGCGGTGTTGAAGCTGAGTGAATCCGCAACCAAGTCGCTGCTGTTTCGGGCGTACCAGACGTTGCGGGAAAAGCTGAAGGACTTTGTCTGAAGCCGTGGCGGTGCGGCTTGGTTGAGCTTTGGTTTAAAACGTGATGCAGGAGTGATGGAAGGGCGTGTGTGATGGCGATGAAGAATAAAATTTCAGGGGAACAGGCAATGGCAGAGGTGATGTCGTTGCTGGACGAGTGGAAGGCGCCGGAGCCTTCGCCGTGGTTCGATGCGCGCATGATGGCGCGCTTCCGGGCGGAGGTCGAGCGCGAACCGCAGGGCTGGCTTGCACGTCTGCGTGACCGTTTCCTGTTTGGCAATGCCGTCAGCATGAAGCCGATGCTGGCAGGTGCGATGGCGCTGCTGCTGGTCGCCGGCGGCGGTTATCTGGAGATGTCGCACCTGCAGGCGATGCGCTCTGCGACCACCTCCGCTACAGTGCAGGATCTTCAAATCCTGGACAACAACGACCAAGCGATCCAGCAAATGGATCAACTGCTGGATGGCAGCGACAACGATCAGGGAAATTCCCTGTAGAAGACCACTTCCCTGCCGGCAATCCGGTCGGGTTAGAGTGGAAACGTAGCGGGATGGGCATGCGGACGAACGGCACAATACGGCGAACACAGTGCAGGCCCATAGGGTATCTCTGTGCACTGACGCTGTGCCTGTCGTCCGCTGTGCTGCAGGCGCAGGCTCCAGGCCCGCAGCCGGGCAATGAAGGCAGCCGCCAACAGCCGGGCAACGGCATGAGCCGGCAGCAGCAGCCTGGCGAGGGAGGCACGCAGTACCAGGGTCAAAACCGATCGTCCCAGGGCTGGCCGCAAGTCCAAGGGATGCAGCCGCAGCAGTATAGCCGGGGCCAGTTTCAAGGACAGGCGGGACGGGCCATGCCACCCAGCCAGGGTTCTGCAAGGCAGGGTGCGGTGCAGGGCTTTTGGCAGAGCCAACCAAACAATGCCGGGCCAAATGCCACGCGCGGAGAACACCTGCAGCAGTGGATGCAGCAGCACGGTAACCTAAACACCCAGCAGCAGCAGCAGGCGTTGCAGCGGGAATCCGGCTTTCGGCAGTTGCCGCAGGACACGCAGCAGCGCATGCTGAACCGCCTGGGACGCCTGAACAACATGACTCCTGACCAGCGGGCGCGCGTGCTGGAACGCAGCGAACAGATAGGACGGCTGAATCCGCAGCAGCGCAGCCAGGTGCGTAACGCGATGGGCCAGTTGGGTGCCCTGCCGCAGGATCGCCGGGCGATGGTGTCACGGTCCTTTCGTGAACTGCGTAGCCTGCCGCCCCAGCAGCAGAACCAGATTCTGAATTCGCCGGAGTACCACCAGCAGTTCAGCGACGAAGAGCGTGGCACGCTGGGCAACCTGCTCTCCGTCAGCCCCATGCTGCCAAGGCAGTAGCCTTCCTGATTGACCGGTTCGCCAGATCAGCTTACAGTTTTGCTATGACGCGTCTTGCGCACACCTGTTGTTGCTGTTGCTGCCTGTCGTAGCGATGCACCCGGTCTGTTGCAGCCGATCTTCCTTCTGAAATCGACAATGTTTGCTGGCCCACAAGGTACGGCCATTGTGCCCCTGCTGGCCGCAGAACTCTCGGGGCCCTCAAATTCATCTCTACAAAAAGCAGGAGCGACAAATGCACGTGATGTTGCGTAGTGCGGTAGTGGCATTGGCTGTGACGACAAGCCTGACCGCCCAGCAGGTCAGTACGAAGGTGCGCCACTGGATCGGCACGGCGTCGGCAAGCGGACAGTCCGTCCCGGTGGAATTAGATCTGTCTGCCCCCGAAAAAAGCGGCGCGGTGCAGGGTGCCTTCATCAATGGGCAGGAGCGGGCGCCTTCGACCAGTGGCACCGAAGCCGATGGTCACCTGATGCTGAACTTCAGCGACTATGCCCGTAAGCTGGAAGGCGATCTCGCCGGCGGCAGCTTTCACGGCACCCTGTCCGGCAGTCGTATGAAAGCGCCCATTCCGGTGGAATTGCATTCAGACCGCGACGGTAAGGTGCCGACGCGGTTCGTCGCAGCCCCCCGTGCGAATTCACCCGGCAGCACGATCAACGGTGACTGGGAGATGGCGGTGCAATCGCCCAAGGGCGAGGCCGCATGGCTGCTGCGCATCTCTCCCTTTGGCGGAAATGGGGAAATCAAGGCGGTGATCCAGCGCATCGATGGCGACACCGGCGGCATGTACGGCGGCTTCGACGCCGCGACCGGCAGCTACCGCGTCAGCCGTTTCGGCGCGTTCGGCCGCGAACTGCTCACGCTCAAGCCGCAGCAGGACGGCACCCTGATAGTCACTAACCTGCTGGCCGATGGCGCCCAGTGGACCGCACGCCGGCAGAGCGAGGCGCGCGCGGCAAAACTGCAACCGCCCACGCTGCCGACGGAGCAGACCACCGTCGTGGACCCGAGGAAGCCGTTTCAGTTTTCCGCACAAAATCTCGCCGGCATAACAGTGTCGAACACCGATCCGCAGTTCCGCGACAAGGTCGTGATTGTCGCAATCGGCGGAAGCTGGTGCCCCAACTGCCACGACGAAGCGCCGTTCTTGGTTGAGCTGTACAACCGCTTTCACGCACAGGGCCTGGAGATTGTGAACTTGTCGTTCGAAGAGCAGGACCAGTTGCAAGACCCGCAGAGGTTGCGTGCCTTCGTGGCGCAGTACGGTATTCCCTATACCGTGCTGCTCGCCGGCACACCCGAAGACCTGCACGCCGTGGTGCCGCAGGGCAGGAACCTAAACTCGTGGCCGACATCGTTTTTCATCGGTCGCGACGGCCTCGTCAAACAAACACACGCAGGATTCTCCGGCCCAGCCACGGGAGAACTGAACGTCGAACTCAAAGCCGAGGTCACGGCGCTCGTGCAAAAGCTGCTGGCGCAGAAAACCGTTGCGTCCCGATAAATAATGGACAGGCTGTAGAAACCCCAGCCGGTCGACTCTTCCTACGACTTGAACAGATTTTTCAAGATAAAGAGGACATTCGCCGGGCGTTCCGCAAGCCGCCGCATAAAGTACGGATACCAATCCGTGCCGAACGGCAGGTAGACGCGCACGCGGTAGCCGCGCTCGATCAGGTTGCGCTGCAGGTCACGACGCACACCGAACAGCATCTGGAACTCAAACGCATCGCGTGCCACACCATTCGCGGCGACATACGCTTCCACCGCCGCAATCATCTTTTCGTCGTGTGTTGCCATGCCGTGATACACGCCGCTGGACACCATGCGTTCCGCCAGCTTCACGTAGTTGGCATCGACATCTTCCTTCTTCGGAAAGGCGTGCTCCGGGCTTTCTTTGTATGCGCCCTTGCACAGGCGAATGCGAATACCCTGTGCCAGCAGCCGCTCCGTGTCGGCAACGGTGCGGAACAGGTACGCCTGCAGCACCGTGCCCACCGCGCCGGGATGCTGCCGATGCAGATCCTCCGTCAGCCGCAGCGTGGCTTCGGTGTAAGGTGTGCCTTCCATGTCGATGCGGACGAAATTACCAAGCTGCGCGGCATGCGCCACGATCTCGCCGGTAACGGTCTCCCCCAGCTCCGGCGACACATCCATCCCGATACCGGTCAGTTTTACCGAGACATTCGCGTTCAGGCCCTTTGCGGCGATGCGGTCGAGCAGCAGATGATACAGCTCTGCCGCGGCGCGTGCACCAGCCTCGGTCCGTACACTCTCTCCCAGTGAATCAAGCGATACGCTGAACCCTTCACGGTTCAGCTCCGTGGTCCGCGCAATCGCGTCGTCCAGGGTAGTGCCGGCAACGAAGCGGCCGGAGAGTTTTCGGCCCGGGCCGGTTCCCTCCAGCAAGCCCCGCAATATGCTGTTGCGGGAAAGGGCAATCAAGGTGGAGCGAAGCATTCCACCAGTGTATGCCGTGGGCGCATGGATGTACCAGGCACGCGAAAGCACGCATCCACGAATTTGCGGCAACGCTGCAAAGGACAACGCTGCAGGGACAGACACTGGTCGAGCAGATGGAATCGCGTGAAGCGACCGCCCGTCGCTAGCGGATGCCGTCGCGCAACGAAACCGGCGAAACGGAAACCTGCGGCGTAATCATGCGGCTGGTGTCTGCCATGGCGGCGATCGCAGCCTCGTAGCGGCCGAGCAGGCTATTGGTACGGATGACTGCCATCTCTTCCAGCATCTTCGCGCCGTCTTTCAGATAGCTCATCTTCGAGCGCTCGTCGTGCCCCCAAGAAACGGCGACCTCGCGAATCTGAAAACCGAGGCGGCGTGCAATGAAGAGGATTTCCGGATCGAAGCCCCACCGTTCCACCCGCTGCAGCCGAAAGATCATCTGCGCGGCCGGCCGGCGAAACGCCTTGAACCCGCACTGCGTGTCTGCATACGGCAGGTTCATGATGAGGCGGGTGACGCCGTTGAAACATCGCCCGAAAAACCTGCGATAGATCGGCTGGTGCTGTGTCTGCCGGCTGCGGTCGAGCCAACGCGACCCGATGGCCACATCCGCGCCGCTTGCCAGTGCGTCGAACAGGCGCTCGGCCTCTTCCATGGGCGCCGATAGATCCGCATCGGTAAACATGACAAATTCGCCTACCGCCTGCAGTAGGCCGTTGCGCACGGAGTATCCCTTGCCGCGATTTCCCGGATTATGAATCAGGTGCAGTGCCGAGTAGTTCGCCATATACCGTCGAACGATCGCGGTGGTCTCGTCCTGCGAGCCGTCGTCCACGACTAGAACCTCCGCGTTCCAGTCCTTCGCCGCAACGCACCCCAGCACGCGGTCCAGAGCCTGCTCAATGCGCAGTGCCTCGTTATATGCGGGAATGACGATGCTGATCGACGGATACGGCAACGTGCAGACTCCTTCCTACAGTGTTTTGAAACGAGACATACGAACCACGCAGGGAGGCAAGACGTATGGTGCGGACGAGCGATGATACCGCATTCATGAGACGAACAACCAGTGCAGAAAGTCGCGGACGCAGGGATTCACCGGTGGCACCCGGAGGAGGTCTCGTTTACGCCGATGCTACACTCCAGGGATCATGCCGGATCAGTCTACCCCGCCGATTCCACCGTATGCTCCTCCGTACAACTTCGCGCCACCGCCGCCGCCAGAGCCGCGGCGCAAGCATTCCGGAGGCTTCTGGTTTGCTGTCATCGGCGGCAGCATCGTGGCTGTTCTTCTGCTGCTTGGGCTGCTCACATGGGCGGTAGTACGCAGCGTCGGTGGCGACAGCGACGGTTCCACGATCGCCGGGGGCGATTCCATCGGCGTCATCGAGGTAAGTGGTGTGCTCCTCTCCGCGGAGACCCTCGATACGCAACTGCGCAAGTTTGGCGACGACAACGATGTCAAGGCCATCGTTCTTCACATCAATTCGCCCGGCGGTGGTGCGGCGGTATCGCAAGAGCTGTACAACGAAGTCCTGCGCATCCGCAAGGAAAAGCACAAGAAGATCATCGCCTCCATTGAAACGGTGGGTGCCAGCGGTGCGTACTACATCGCCTCGGCATGCGACCGCATCTATGCCAACGATGCGTCGGTCGTCGGTTCCATCGGCGTCATTATGGAGTGGACACAATACGGCGACCTGCTACGCTGGGCCAAGCTGAAACCGGTGGTCTTGCATGCCGGTGTCCTGAAGGACGCAGGCGACCCCTCGCACGACCTGACCCCGGCCGAACAGGCGTACTTTCAGGGGCTGATCGATAACATGTACGCACAGTTCATCCACGATGTGGCTACGGGACGGAAGGTTCCGGATGCGGCAATCAAGCCGCTGGCCACCGGTCAAGTGTGGACCGGCCAACAGGCACGCGGCATCGGTCTGGTGGACCGCGCAGGCGGTCTGCGCGTGGCGCTGACGGACACGGCACGCGAGGCCGGCATCAAGGGCGAGCCATCGATCAAAAAACCCGCTAAAAAGAAAAGCGGCCTGCTCTCCGCACTTGCCAACAACGATGCGGACGACCTGGTTCCCCGCAAAGTGAGCCTGCTCTCCGCGCTCAGCGGCGATCCGGGCCAGATTCTCCCCTCGGCGGAACGTATCCTGAACCAGGCCCCTGGCTTTTATTTTCTTTGGAAGTAAGCCCGCGGCGGTCCTTCGGCGTTACGCTGTTGATAAAGTTCCCTTTTGACAGAGGCTGACAAAAGGGTCGAGTGGAGGAGCGGAAGAATGACAAGGGCGGAACTGGTGGATGAAGTGACCGCGCTGGGCGATCTTACCCGGCGTGACAGCGACGTCATCGTGGAGACAATCTTCAACGCCATGGTCGCCGCACTCCAGGCTCATGACAAGATCGAGATTCGGGGCTTCGGCTCATTTCGGACACGGCAGCGAGAACCGCGGATCGGTCGTAACCCAAAGACCGGGGACCGCGTCGAGGTGCCGGCAAAACACGTGCCGTACTTCAAGCCATCGAAAGATTTGCGCGACCAGGTAAACCAGCCCCACGCAAGCCAGAAGTCAAAGGCAGCAACAGCCTCTCGCGAGCTGGTCAGCCACTAACTGCTGCACCATCCCGGTCCAGCAGTGCGCGAAAAGCAGCTTCATACTGTGCTGGAAGCGATCGTTTCTTCATGGAGCGATCGACCACCACATGCATCGTTTCACCCTCGCAAAGCAGCGTTTCGTCCTGCACGCGCACCACGTCATAGGTCATCTTCAGCACCGCACCGCGCATTGCCTGCATCGTGGTGCGCACGGCGATTTCGTCATCGTAGCGCGCGGGCGCACGGTACCGCGCACGCGCTTCCACTACGGCAATCAGGCAGCCGAAATCCTGCTCCAGCAGCTTGTACTCCAGGCCCAACGCACGCATAAGTTCCACACGGCCAACCTCAAACCACACCAGGTAATTCGCGTGATACACCACGCCCATTTGGTCTGTTTCGGCATAACGAACGCGCAGACGCGCTTCTGCATGGAAGTCGGACACACGCCTAGTGTACGACCCGGCTACTCTTCGAGCGGCAGATCTTCTTCACGCACGTGAACGCCCACACCGTCGAGCATTTCTTTCTCCCGGTGTCGCGCCGTCCAGCCGACCGCAGCCAGGTACGCCGCCGCTCCCAGCGCCAGCAACGACAGCAGTCCCGCTGGCCGCACCCAGAACGGGTCCGGCGCAACCGTGGCACACATCGCTGCATCGGGCAGTTGAGCACACTGCTGCAGCACGGTGTTGCGATGCAGCAGAACCGGTGTACCCAGCAGGCTGGCGAGGACCAAAAGATAAAAGACGCGAAACCGCATGCGAACACAGATGCAAACATCCGGATGCGGGATGGCGCCCGTCACGAAGCCTCTGCCACAGGACAGGCTTACACTGCATGGAAGCGCACCCGCCCATGTGGCCCGGCGTGCTGAAAGGATCTCTTATGCCGACCGTACCCTTGGCAACCGATGCCCTTCTCGTCATCGATGTGCAGCAGGATTTCATGCCGGGCGGCAGCCTGGCCGTGGAGCGCGGCGATGAGGTGGTCCCGCTCATCAACCGCCTCAGCCGCACCTTTGCAAACGTGGCGATCACCCAAGACTGGCATCCGCCGCTGCACATTTCGTTTGCCAGCACCCACGGCAAGCAGCCGTTCACCGACACGATTGAGGCGAGCTACGGTACCCAGTCGCTTTGGCCAGACCACACGTTGCAGGGCTCGGCCGGTGCCGCGCTGCACCCGGCGCTCAATCTGCCGCACGCTAGCCTACTGGTACGCAAGGGCTTTCGGCGGAATGTCGATTCTTACTCCGCCTTTCTGGAAAACGACCACCGCACCGGTACTGGCCTTGCCGGTTACTTTCGCGAACGCGGCATCATGCGCATTTTCTTGTGCGGCCTGGCGTGGGACTACTGTGTCGGCTACTCCGCGCTGGATGGCGCCGCAATGGGGTTCGACATGGTCGTGGTGCATGATGCGGTTCGAGGAATTGCGGCAGACTCCATGGCAGCGATGAGCAAACGTTGGGCACAAGCGGGCGTCGGCCTCGCGGATACTGGCGACTTTACGGCATAGCCTACCGTTCCCCGGTTCCGTTCCGACCTGATTCGGAATCGCCAATAGGAATTGCCCTTGACGAAAAGTGCAGGGGTTGTCATTCTAGGCACATCGCGGTCGTCGCATTATCGGACGTGCGCGGTATGGGGTCCTGCTCTGGCACCCATCCGCTACACACAATATGGCAACTATGATGGCGCCCGTCGAACAGCGTGAGGTCCTGCGCTGCGATCATTGCCACCTCGTGCAGTTCCGCACAAGCAGCAGCATGTGCCGGAAGTGCCGCAAGCCGCTGGACGTCGAGGAACCGACGCCTGCCGTGCCCACGCTTACCCTTGTTCCACCACCGGCAGCGACTGAAGATGGTGGCCTGCAGGTGGCCAAGGCCGTGCGCGACCTGCGCCGCGTCCGCAACCTGAGCCAGCGCCAGCTTGCCGGCCGCATGGGCGTGCCACGCACCTATATCTCCAAAATTGAAAACGGCAAGGCGATGCCGACGCTCGGCTCGCTGGAGCGCTTGGCGAGGGCTTTGCAGGTCGACATCGGCGCACTGTTACGAGACGCGAAGTCGCGCCACACGAACGAGGCGAGCCTGCTGATGAACGATCCGTTTCTGGCGGAAATCGCCGGTTTCTGCAACCAGCTCGACGCGGTGCAGAAATCGATCTTTCTAAACCATGTTCGGGAACTGGCCGCCGGCCGTCGCCGCATGGCTTAAACTACGCCACTCTTTCCTCCTCTCCGCGCGTGCTGCGCGGCCGGTGCATGACTTTTTGCACCGGCTTCGCGGGACGTGCTAGGGTCAGTTGCGGAGACTTACGCCCTTGTCCCTCTCGCAGCCACTGCGCCTCCACGAGCTCTCCCCCGAAGAGACCGCGGTTTACCGTACGCTGGACCCTGCCCGCATTCCGGAACATGTCGCCATCATCATGGACGGCAACGGCCGCTGGGCCGGCAATCGGTCCCTGAAACGCTTTCTCGGCCACCAGCAGGGTGCCGAAAGCGTCCACTTCGTGGTGGAAACGGCGAGCCGCATCAATCTTCCATTCTTAACGCTGTACGCGTTTTCGCTTGAGAACAACCTGCGCCGCCCCAAGGCTGAAGTCACCTTTCTGATGAAGCTGCTGCGCACCTTCCTTGTGGGTAACGTGCGCCGCATGAACGACAACAACGTGCGCCTATGCACCATCGGCCGCACACATGAGCTGCCGGCAGATGTGCAGGAGACCTTGCGCTGGGCTCAGGCCGAAACTGCCGCCAACACCGGGACCACACTGACCCTCGCGCTGAACTACGGCTCCCGCGCCGAAATCGTCGACGCCAGCCGCAGCCTGCTACAGGACCTGATGGCCGAAGCGCATCGCCGCGGCTGTTCGCTGGAAGACCTGCTGAGTGTTGATGGAATGGACCGCGTGAGCGAAGACGCACTCACCCAGCGCATGTATACCCGCAGTATGCCCGACCCGGACCTGCTCATCCGCACCAGCGGCGAGATGCGCATCAGCAATTACCTGCTGTGGCAGATCGCGTACGCCGAAATCTTCGTCACCGACCGCCTGTGGCCCGACTTCCGCGGTTTGCATTTGCTGGAGGGTATTGCCGCATTTCAGCAAAGAAATCGCCGGTTTGGCGGGCTGGATCGTGAGTTTACCGACGAGGAACTGCCGGAACCCGCGCCACCGGAACTCGCACCGGCCTGACACGCGCGGTATCCTCTTCTCTAACCTATGAAGAGAGTGCTCACCGCGGTCGTCCTGATCACCATCGTCGTTGGAATCGTGTTTTTCGGCAATCCCCTGCTGCTGGCGATTGCCGCCTGCGTGGTGGCGCTGCTTGCCGCCTACGAATATGCAGAACTGACGCGCACGGGCGGTGCCAAGGTGCCGACCTGGTGGTTGCTGCCGGCCATCACGCTGCTGTTTGCGCAGAGTTATTTTCTGCCGCTCGAAGGCCCACTGCCACTGCTGAGCTTTCTGGGGCTAAGCCTGCTGACGTTCGCTGCCTTTTACGAAGCCGGTAAAAACAGGCTACAGCATGTGCTGCCGGTGACGGCGGCAGGCTTTTTCGGCCTTATCTACATCGGCTATCCGCTGATGCTGGTGCCGCAGTTTGCCGCGAAGGAGAACGGCAGAACGCTGCTGCTGTTTCTCATGCTGGTGGTGTGGACCGGCGATATTGCCGCGCTGTACGTGGGCAAGGCCTTCGGCAAACACAGGCTCGCACCAGCGCTGAGCCCCAACAAAACGTGGGAGGGCGCGATCGCCTCTCTGCTGGGCGCGGTGCTGGTGGCCGGGCTGCTGGCAATGGTATGTGCCTACGTCGGCGAGAGAGAGAGTACGGCGCTGCACATTTCCGAGCCGCTGTGGCAGACGCTGCTGCTGGCGCTGCTGGTCAACGCCGCCGCGCAGGTGGGCGACCTGGTGGAGTCCGCCATCAAGCGTGGGTTCGGCGTGAAAGATTCCGGCACCATGCTGCCGGGACATGGCGGCATTCTCGACCGCATCGATGCCCTGCTGGTCGCCGCGCCGGTGCTCTGGTACCTGCTGCTGCTCAAGGAATCGGCAGGTTTGGGCGGGTTCTAGCGTATTCTGCTTGCATGGCGGCATCGCACACGGTGAAGAGATTTCTACGGTAGCGCAGAAGACGGCAAACACCTTTCGTGAGGAGGTTCAGGATCTTCTGGTGCCGGAAATTCGATCGATGAAGGTGTCGATTGATGCGCTACGGAACGAAATGCACCTACGTAGTGAGCAATCCTCGAAAGAACTCGACTCTCTAAAAGCAGAGGTTCGGTTACGGGACGAAACTCAGACGAAGAACCTCGATTCGCTTCGGGAAGAACTTCGCCTTCGCCTGGACAGCGTGCGAGAAGAGCTAAGATCCAGCGCACAAACACTACATGACGAGTTGCGCGTCCGCGACGAAAAACAGGCACTCGCGATGAAAAATCTTTCCGACAAGCTGGACTTTGCCATCGATATTCGCGAACGCCTGGTGCAACTGGAAGCACGCCTGCCACGCACGCAGTAGACGTCTGCGAAAATAGGATCGTGAAGAACATTGCAATTTTAGGGTCGACCGGCTCCATCGGCACCTCGACCCTCGACATCTGCCGCCAATATCCCGACCGTTACCGTGTGGTTTCGCTTGCCGCCGGCACCAATGTTGCCGTTGCGCTGGAGCAGACCGTCGCATGGCGGCCCGAAGTTGTCAGCATGGCGAACGCGGCGACGGCACAAACCCTGTCCGATGGTTTGAAGGCGCGCGGCGTGACCGGCGTCGAGGTGGTGCACGGCACGGCTGGAACGGTGCGCGTGGCGACGTTTCAGCAAGTCGACTTCGTCGTCAGCGCCATCGTCGGTGTAGCTGGACTGGAGGCGACATACGCCGCGGCGGCAGCCGGCAAGGACGTCGGTCTCGCAAACAAGGAAGCCATGGTTGCTGCGGGCGAGCTCATCTTGGCCAAAGCGCGAGAGACCGGCGCGGCGATCCTACCTATCGACTCCGAGCACAACGCGATTCACCAGTGCATGCGCGGCGGTAAGGCGAATGAGGTCAAGCAGATCTGGCTGACGGCAAGTGGAGGCCCGTTCCGCAACATGCCGCTTGCCGACTTCGATGGCATCACCCCGGCGCAGGCGCTCAAGCATCCCACCTGGGTCATGGGCAGGCGCATCACCATCGACTCCGCCACGATGCTGAACAAGGGCTTGGAGATCATTGAGGCCTGCAGACTGTTCGACCTTCCACCGTCGCGGGTACGCGTTACGATCCATCCGCAATCCAGCATTCACTCGTTGGTGGAGTACGTGGATGGCTCGATTCTGGCACAGTTATCTGTCACGGACATGCGCCTGCCCATCCTGTACGCCATGGCGTACCCGGAGCGCGTGCCGTCGGACCTGACGTTCGACCTGGCCGCGCTGGCGCAACTGGATTTCCAGCAACCGGACTTCGAGCGCTTCCCTTGCCTGCGTCTGGCGTATGAGGCGGCGGAAGCCGGCGGCGCTGCGTGCATTGCGCTGAATGCGGCAGATGAAATCGCGGTCGAGGCATTTTTGCGTGGCGATCTGCCGTTCCTGGGTATCCCGCGCGCCATCGAACAGGTATTGCAACAGACGCCGGCCGAGCGGCCCACCAGCATTGCCGAGGTGCTGCGCATGGATGCCGAAGCGCGCGAACGTGCACGTGCGGTGGTCGGCACAGTCATGGCCGCGACGGCGTAATTTCAAGCAGATTCGGACGATTTGGCGTCTAATAGTGCTATAGTCCTGCGCTGGATGCGTCCGTCGACGCGGTCACCGAAAAGCAGGCTGAAACGCGCGATGTGTGCGCCTGGGGAAAGATTTGCAGGGTTTCATCGGACTTTTGACCTTTCTGGTGGTGCTGGGCTTCATGGTGCTCATCCATGAACTCGGCCATTTTATTGTCGCCAAGCTTTGCGGCGTGCGCATTGATGCCTTCGCGATCGGCTTCGGTAAACGCATCTTCGGCGTAGTGCACAACGGCACCGATTACCGCGTAAACCTGCTGCCGCTGGGCGGATACGTGAAGATGGCCGGCCAGGACGAGATGCCGTCTTCGCTGGAGGCGAGCACGACAGGAGCTGTACCCACCGGTCTGGAGCCTTACAACGCCGAGGCCGAAAAGGTACTGGGCGGTGGTGACGAAGCCGCCATTCTGACCGATGCGCGCGCGAAAGGCCAGCCCATTGCACCGGGGGTTGAATTCAACGCGATTCCCCGTTGGCAGCGCATGCTTGTCGCGCTTGCGGGCCCGGTCGCCAACTTCATCCTGGCGTTCATTGTGCTGCTGGGTGTCGGCCTGTTTCACTTTCCCAGTGCGGAATTTCTGCGTAGCGCTCCCGTGCTCGACTACGTACCCGCAAACAGCTCTGCCGCAACCGCGGGTCTGCGCAGCGGCGATACGATCCTGAGCCTGAATGGCCAAAAAACGGCAAACTGGCAAGAGCTGATGGAGCAAGCGGGGGTCGGCCTGCGCCAGACCGTGCCCGTCATCTACACCCGCGACGGTGCGGAACGCACGGCGGCTCTCTATCTCGCGCCTGTCGAAGACGAGGCAGGCCTGACGCAGACGATTGGCCTGATTCCCCGCGAACAGACCGAACCATTGCGCGTACACGAGGTGCGCGCCGACTCTCCCGCGGCAAAGGGCGGCCTGAAGGCGGGCGATCAGATCGTCTCCGTCGACGGTCACACATTCCACTCCGTACCACCGCTCGCAAGCTACCTTTCCGACAACAATGGCAAGACATCCACGCTGCAGATTGCGCGCAACGGTGCACCGCTCTCGTTGACCATCACGCCGTTGCTGGCCAATACGATCAACGGGAGAAAGATCTTTCAGTTCGGCTTTGCACCCGAACCCGGCGCGTTCAAAATCGTGCAGCTACCACTGGGTGAAGCCATCCGGGAGTCGTGGAAAGAGAATGTGCACAACTCCCTGCTCATCGTGCAGGTGCTGAAGGGCCTGTTTACCCATCACGTTTCTGTCAAGAACATGAGCGGCCCCGTCGGCATCGAGCAGCAGGTGTCGGACGCGGCAAAGCAGGGTTTCTGGTCCGTCGCGGAGTTGATGGCGGCCATCAGCCTGAACCTCGGCATCTTCAACCTATTGCCCATGCCTATCCTCGATGGCGGCCTGATTCTTTTCCTGGTGATCGAAAGCATTGCACGCCGCGACGTAAACCCGGTCATCAAGGAGAAGGTTTACCAGGCGGCGTTCGTCTGCATCCTGGTGTTTTTCGCATTCGTCATGTGGAACGACATCAGCCGGCTCTCGATCTTTACGCACCGCCCGGGATGATAGGGATGACGACGCAACAGCAAAGCCCCGCACACACTACGCGGGGCTTTGCTGTTTGCATTGCAGGCGATCAGGCGTTTTGCAAGGACAGGCTCGCCGGGAGATCGTTCCCCTGGTCCAGTGCCTTCAATTCCGAGGTCACAATCCCCGCGATCCGTTTTGCCTCGTCCATCTGGTCCACGGCAAGGCTGATGGCACCCACGCGCGGATGGCCGCCGCCCCCGAAGCGTTCGCAAATGTCGGCGATGTTGGCCAGCCTGTCTCTCGGTATGGTCGTCCAGGGGCTGGTGCCGACAGAAATTTTAAGCCGTGTGCTCGTCTTCGATAATCCGACCGCGTACACCGCCTCGGGCAGCAGGTAATACGGAATGAACTTGCTATAGCCCTCTGCGTGCTGGTCCGTCAGGTCGAACGTGATGACGCCCTGATCGGACGATGCGCGCGAACGCATCAGCGTCATGTCGTGCATTTGCTTGGCGAGCCGCGGCTCCAGCGCCTGCTGCACAAACGGCTCCTGCAGCGTGGCAAGAAGCGGCTGCGCGGTGAGCAGCGGAATGATGCGCGTGATGAAGGTCGGATCGGTTGCGGCTTCGATGACCGTGGCCAGCTTCATAGCCGGTGCGGCGAGCGTAACAGCGGCCTCGGCCGACTCAAACTTCGCGCCGTCGATGATGTCGGCCCAGTGCAGCAGGTCGGCGTAGGGCGTCGTGTCGAAGCCGAATCGGTTGCGGCCCACATCGGCAATCAGGCCGGCGCAGGAGGTGTATGCGGCGTTGAAGAACTGGTGCGGATCGGCCAGGGTTCGCTGCTGCTCCGCATCGAAATGTTCGCGGTCGGCGGCAGTAAGAAACGCGCTGACATGGTGATCGAACCACCACGTCAGCTTGGGCGAGGCGATGTATTTGAAGTCGACGATCGCGTTTTCCACGCCGGAAAGGTCGCTCTCGTGCAGGCCGCTATCGGCCGCATGCTGCAGACCTTGATAGCTGTAGGTCTGCGCCCCGCCCAGGCATTGCCGGTGCAGTTGAGTAAACAACGAAGCGGAACAGGCACCATCGAAACAGTTATTGTGAAACAAAACGTGCATGGCCTCAAACCTTTGCATTCAAAATGGCGCTGCCGCAGTTATAACGCAGACATGCTTTCCTTGCCGGGTCGCACCACGGCGGATGTTTCGAAGAGTCCTCAAATTCCATGCCATTGCGAAGGACCAACCAGGTTATGTCGTGACGCCAAGCCGGCTCTCGCTCAAGTCCAGCTCCCGCTCGAGCGTGCGGTGCAGCGTATCGCCGATCTGCCCTTCGTCTCGTAGCAGATTCAGCTTCTCGCGTTCGGCGCTCACCGCCACGCGCAAGATGCTGGAACGCGTGTGGGCTTGCGGATCGGACATGGCGACAGGTCCACATTCCAGCAGTTCCTCCATCCGGTGCTCGTACAGGTGCAACAGATCATCGTAAGTGTGGTCTGCTTCAGGGTTTTCTGCCTTGCCAGACTCCAATGCCTGCATGGCCGCCTGCAGCAGAATGCGCCTTGCCTCGCCTTCCGCGCAGCCTTCCATGGCATCTGGCGAGAAGCCGAGGAAGCGCACTAAAAACGGCAGTGAAATGCCTTGCAGCACAAGCGTGACCAGGATGACGGAAAAGGTGAGAAACAGGATGAGATTGCGCTGCGGAAAATCCGCACCGTCCTTCAGCGTGACAGGCAGCGAGCTTGCCGCAGCCAATGACACCACACCGCGCATCCCCGTCCATCCCACGACGAAAATGCCTTTTGCAGTGGGCGAAGGACGCCGGTCACTTGCCACCGCACGGCGCATCAGATTGGCCGCCCACGCACCGGGATACACCCAGATGAGCCGCAGCACGATCAGCACGCCGGAAAAAGCGAAGCCATAAGAAATAAGTTGCACACGGGTGTACTCGTGGAGACCGGTCAGTACAGACGACAGTTGCAGACCCAGCAGAATGAAGATGAGGCCGTTCAGCAGGAATTCCAACGCATCCCATACGCCCATGGTTTGCAGGCGCGACTCGGCGGAGAAAAACCTTGCGCTCTGACGGCTCATCAGCAGGCCGCACGTCACCACGGCGATGACACCGGAGGAGTGCACCTGCTCGCCCGACAGGTAGCAGACGTAAGGCACGATCAGCGACACAGCGGTCTCTACCGGCCCATCGTCGATCCAACGTTCGAAGAGCGAGACCACACCGCCCACCAACAGGCCGATGCCGACACCGCCGACCAACAGCCACAAAAAGCGGAGCAGCCCCGCACCGACCGTCGGCGTCGTGCCGTCGACCAGCATGCTGACCCCAAACTCCAGCGCAAGCAGGCCCGTGGCGTCGTTCAGCAGGCTTTCGCCTTCCAGCACATCCACAATGCGTTGGGGCATGCCGACTTTTTTCGCAATGGAAGACGCGGCGACCGCGTCGGTGGGCGACACGATGGCACCCAGCAAAAAGCCGATACGCCAATCGAAGTTCGGCAGGAACAGGTGCGCGGTATAGGCCACGCCAAACGCGGTAAAGAACACCAGGCCGAATGCCAGCATGCTGATGGAGAACAGGTTCGACCGGAACTCTCGCCACGACGTCTGCCACGCGGTACTGAACAGCAGCGGCGGCAAAAAAACCAGGAATACCACGTCAGGCGGCAACGGAATACGTGGCAGGCCCGGCACGAACGACACTGCCAGTCCCACCAGCACAAGCACGATCGGGTACGAATAGCCGAACCGCCGTGCCACGCCGGAGACGCCGGCGACCGCGATCATCAACGCCAGCATCACCAGTTCCAGTTCGTGCAGGGGAGTCATGTTGCTGATCATGGTGCCTTCCAGTGTCGCAGATGCAGGGCAGCCGCAGCAGAACCCGCGTCGAGTCAGCCCGTACTGCCGGCGTGGGACGAAGGAAATCGGCACGCGACATTGCTGCGGAGACGATCCACGGCCTACCCAGCACTGTGACCGCAGTCGAGTTGCACATGCACGAGCAGGTCACAGGCACACTGCCCGATCCAGACCGGGAGCTTTGCCTGGCCCACGCCCGGCGATACACTGGGCGGGACCGCATGACGACGCAGACTCTCCCCATCACTCCCGCGCAGATGCGCCGTGGAAAACGCATCCGCCGGCTGATCTTCGCGGCAATTTGCCTTGTGGCCTTGTGCTTTGCCGGCGTGCTTGGCACGCGCTTGTGGCTGCGGCACGCCATGCGCGCGGCCCTGCCGCAGATCGACGGATCGCTGCGCCTGGAAGGTCTGTCTGCACCGGTGACAGTCACACGGGACGCTCACGGCGTACCCAGTGTGCATGCGCAATCGTTGGACGATCTGTTGCTGGCGCAGGGCTACGTCACCGCGCAAGACCGCCTGTGGCAGATGGACATGCTGCGCCGCCACGCCGCGGGCGAGTTGGCGGAGGTGCTGGGCAGCAGCATGGTGGAGCACGACCGCAACCAGCGGTACCTGCAAGTGCGCGCCACCGCCGACCGGGACATCGCAACCATGCCCGCCGACCAGCGACATGCGCTGGAGGTGTACGCCAACGGTGTGAACGCGGCCATGACGGACACCGCGGCCCACCTGCCCGCGGAGTTCCGTCTGCTGGGCTATAAGCCCGCACCGTGGACGCCGCGCGATTCCCTGCTTGTGGCGTTCGCCATGGCCGAAGACCTGAGCACGACCTTTCCCGACAAGCTGAACCGTGAGGCTGTTGCCGCAAAGCTGTCGCCCCAGCCTGGCGGCGATCAGGCATTGGCCAACCTTTATCCCGTCGGCTCATTTCGCGATCACCCACCGGCCGAGGGAAAGCCCGACATGACCGCGCCGCGCGAGATGATCAACATTCCGCTGGACGAGTCGCAGGCAAAACTCGCCGCGCCGGAGCATCTGCGGGACCTGCAGCACACGCGCGAGGTGCTGGCCCTGAACGTCTCCGGGCTGCATTGCGAGGGCTGCGCCGCCGGATCGAACAACTGGGCGGTGAGCGGGTCGCGTTCGGCCAGCGGTAAACCGCTCGTGGCGAACGACATGCACCTTCAACTCACGCTGCCTGGCATCTGGTACACGGCGGACCTGCAGGCGGGTAGCTTTCATGCCGGCGGCGTCACACTGCCGGGTGTGCCGTTGGTGCTGGTGGGCCACAACGACCACGTGGCGTGGAGCTTCACCAACAGCTCCGCCGATGTGCAGGACCTGTATGTGGAACAGGTAAACGGCGACACTTTTCGCGCGGCGGACGGATCGACGCAGCCCCTGGTGCACCAGACAGAAACGATCCGCGTAAAGCGTGGGCTGAACGTAACGCTGGACGTGAAAGAAACGCGCCACGGAAACGTGCTCACACCCATCCTGTCGCCCATCTTTCCACATGAAACGCGTGCACTGGCTCTGCGTTGGAGCCTGTACGAGCCGGACTTCGCCGATCTGCCGACATTGAGAGCCGACGCCGCCGGCAATGGCGCCGAACTCGTGGAAGCCTTTCGTCACTTCGGTGGGCCGTCGCAAAATCTGGTGTGGGGCGACGATAGCGGCCACATCGGCTACCACCTGACCGGCCTCGTGCCCCTGCGTGGCGCGAACGGCCAAAGCGGCATCAGCCCTGTTCCCGTCAACGCCGGCACGTACGAGTGGACGGGCTTCATTCCCTACGACACGGCACCCGCAGTTACCGATCCCAGCGGCGGCATTCTGGCGACGGCAAATGCACGCATCACGCCAGACAACTACCCATACGCCGTCGCTCTGGACTGGGAGCTGCCGTATCGCAACGAACGCATCTGGAAAGCGCTGGGCGACCGCACCGGCCTGACCGCCGACGACATGACGGCCCTGCAGAACGACACGTTTTCCGCGTTGGACAAGACCATCGCCGAGCGCGTCGCCTACGCCGTCGACCATGCGAAGAAGCCGTCGTCCCGTGCACGCGAAGCCGCCGACATTCTGCGCGCGTGGGACGGGCGCGTTGGCCGCAACAGTGTCGCGCCCAACATCACGCAGGGTGTCCGCATCGCGTTGCTGCCCATGCTGGTGCAGCCGAAGCTGGGCGATGTCTGGACGCTGTACACCTGGCGCGAGCGTAGCTACGCCATCGAGATGATTCTGGAACGCGGGGGCGAACGCTGGCTGCCGCGCGAGTACCCCGACTGGAACGAGCTTCTGACGGCAGCGCTGGAACGCGGCCTGAAGGAAAGCCACGCGCCCGGCAAGCTCCAAACCTGGACCTGGGCGAAGACCCACACGCTGCAGTTGCATCACCCCATCTTCGGCAGTTCGTGGGCACTGCGCCGGCTCAGCGGCGATCCACGAACGACCGTCGCGGAACTGCCCGGCAATGCCTTTACCGTGCGCGTCGCCACCGGCCTGCATGGCGCGAGCGAACGTTTCGTGGCGGATCTGGCAAACCCTGCGCACGCCACCATGACGTTGCCCGCTGGGGAGAGCGGCCAGGCCGCATCGCCCTGGTACCTGGACCAGTGGAGCACCTGGACCGCAGGCATTGCGTTGCCGCTGCCCTACGGTTCTTTCCTCGGCGCAACCCATACGCTCACGCTGCAGCCCCGATGAGCGCCACAGGCCGCACCGGCGCAAGTGGCGGACCTGCCCCGGTTCAGCGTTCCCGCACACACGTGGCTACATGGTTTCGCACCCACGCCGATGCAGGCTTCGTGCTGCTCGCCGCATTGTTGGTGACGTTGCCGCTGCTGGTGCACGGCACCTCCTGCGGTCACGACCTGAGCTTCCACCTGCTGAACTGGATGGAGGTTGCAACACAGTGGACGCACGGCACACTGCGGCCGTTCTGGGCCTTTCATGCGGCGTGGAATGCGGGTGAACCACGGTTCGTCTTTTATCCGCCGCTTTCGTGGACGCTGGGTGCCCTGCTGGGATGCATTCTGCCGTGGACCGCGACACCCGTGGCGTACACCTTCGTCGCGCTTGCCGCCTGCGGCTTGACGATGCGCATGCTGCTGCGACGTTTTGCCGCTCCCCTGCTTGCCACGGCTGGCGCCTGCATTTACGTGGCCAATCCCTATATGCTGTTCGTCGCATACGAGCGCACTGCCTACGCGGAACTGCTTGCCGCCGCGTGGATGCCACTGTTGTTGATGGCGGTGGTGCGGGCGCGGGTGCGGCCGTTCCTGCTGGCGCTGGCGATGGCCCTGCTGTGGCTGACGAATGCACCGGCCGCCGTGGTGGGCAGCTATGCACTGCTCGTGCTGGCACTGATGCGGCTGATCCTGAACCTGCGCCGTAAAAGTGCTGCCAACGCCACGCGCGAGGCCGCCATGTTGTTCGGCGCGACGCTGCTCGGCAT
>CBAAAH010000004.1:0-23202 GCA_964658865.1 uncultured Granulicella sp. | reverse complement strand
CCAGGCAGGTGGGCTTGCCAGTGACGGTGAACTGCGAGCCGCGGCGCAACGCGCTCAGCACGCCTTCACTGCGCACGAACTGGAAGCCGGTCACGGTTCCGTCCGCGTTCGAGCTGTAGATGTACTGGTTCGACGGATCGACGACCAGGCAAACGGGGTTTGCGCCCGTGACAAACGGGTTGGACGTGCTGCTGATGGCGGTCAGCCGGCCATTCGACGGCACCTGGTAGACAGAAATGCTGCCGGTTGCCGTCAATGTCGATTTGCTACCGCTATTCAGCACATACAGGAACGTATTGCTGCTGGAGTCGGTCGTTGTCAGCGTCCACACGGGTGTTGTATTCGTCGCAAGGTTGGCGTACGGGCTGCCGGTCACCGGCTGCAGCACGCCGCTGGTGGCGGTGTACTGGAAGATGCGGTTGTTCGTGCCGTCGGTCAGGTACACGTAGGTACCGCTTGCGGTGATGGAGGTAAAGCTGCTGGTGCCCGATGCATCCAGCACCTGCGTGCTGTTGGCCGATGCGGTCAACTGGCCGGTCGATGCCGTGATGTACGAGGTGATGGTGTCGTCGTTGTTGACGATCAGCAGCGAACCGCCGAATACCTTCATCCGGGTCGGTGCCGGTCCGGTCGGAAAGTAAGAAATACCGACGTTATTGACCTTGATCGCCGTATTCGTCACGGGTGTCAGGCGGCCCGTACCGTCGGTCGAAATCGCGAAAACCTCGACCGAGCCGCAGGGCGACGTATTTCCAGGCGTGGTGAGCGAAGTGCATGCCGGTGCGACGCCTGCCGCATTGCGTGCGGGCGACGTCGTGTCCAGCAGGTACAGGAAGCCGGAACTGATATCCATCCAGACCGGTGTGC
The DNA here is from genome assembly GCA_964658865.1 of uncultured Granulicella sp. GTDB lineage: Bacteria > Acidobacteriota > Terriglobia > Terriglobales > Acidobacteriaceae > Terriglobus. The sequence goes on along the minus strand of CBAAAH010000004.1, from coordinate 22,335 downwards.
CGCCCACGCTGCCGTAGGTTGTTACCGGTGTCAGCACGCCGTCACCGCCCACGCTGTACTGAATGATGCTGTTGGAGCCATCGCCCTGGTTTACGACGTACAGGTAGCGGCCATCCGACGAGGTCAGACCATACACCGGCGTCTCGTTGGTACCCGTGACGAACGGCGAGTTTACGATTTCCGTTAAATTTCCGGTGTAATCGTCGATCTTGTACCCGGTAATCGTGTCACCGGCAGTGTTGGACGAGCTCTTACCCGCGAGAATCCACAGGTAGCCCACCGTTCCACCGCCACAAGCCGTCATCCCCAGCAACAGGGCAATCGAAACCGCACAGGCCAGAACCAGCCGGCCACTTCCACCACACTTCATTGTGCTTCCTTTTTGCAACGTTCCCGGTTGCAAACCGCTTCCGGCTGCAACGGTTCCGGCGCGTCTCTCGCTGCACGGCAGCCATAGTGCAACGGACGGAAGCATTCATGCCGACGCCCTCTGCTGGCTATCCGGGGGTTCTCTTGCTTCACCATTGTAAAAGCCGGGGTCGATTTGCGCCACCAAAGCTCAAATTTGCATGCAACCCAAAGCCATGAACTTCCGTAACCGCCACGACCGGGTAGGCCGTTTTAATCAAAAAAGCGGGTTCGGCAGCACCGAACCCGCTTTGCCACCGTGTTAGACGAAACCATTGCGAATGGCGTTACCACACGCGGCAGGTGTTCACCGGGTACATGGCATCACCCTTTTTGCAGCCGAACGCTTCGCCAAACTTTTCAAAGTTCTGCACCTCGCCGTTCACGCGGAAGCGTCCCGGTGAATGAGGATCGGTCTTGGCCTGCACCTGCGATGCCTCGGGCCGGATGTTTTCACACCAGACCTGCGCATATCCCAGAAAGTAGCGCTGATCCTGGGTAAAGCCGTCCATCTTTCTGGACTCTGCACCTGTGCCGGCTTTCGCCAGTTCGGTGTGCAGGGCAGCGTAGGCCACATGCAGGCCACCATTGTCGGCGGTGTTCTCACCTAGCGTCAGGTGGCCGTTCAGGTGGGTTCCGGGCACCGGCTCAAAGCCGTCGAACTCCTTGGCCTCGCACTCGGTGCGCTCATTGAACTTGGCGCGGTCCTCGGCCGTCCACCAGCTCCGCACATTGCCCTGTGGATCGTACTTGGAGCCCTGGTCGTCGAAACCGTGAGTCATTTCATGGCCGATCACAACGCCAATCGCGCCGAAGTTCACTGCCGGGTCGATTTTAAAGTCGTAAAATGGCGGCTGCAGGATGCCCGCGGGAAAGTTGATATCGTTCATGGCGGGGCTGTAATAGGCGTTCACCGTGGGCGGTGTCATACCCCACTCCTTCTCGTCCACCGGTTTGCCGATTTTGGCCAGGTTCCGGTTCCGATTGAAGATGGAAGTGCGGCGAGCGTTGCCGAACCGGTCGTTGCGCTCCACGTCCAGCTTTGCATAGTCCCGCCAGGTTTCGGGGTAGCCGATCTTATCGCGAAAGGCGGCGAGCTTCTTGGCGGCTTCTACCTTCGTGGCCGGACTCATCCAGTCCAGGCCCTGAATGTCCTGGCCAAGTGCAGTTTCCAGATCACCCACCAGTGTTTTCATGTTCTGCTTGGCGGCCGGAGTAAAGTTGGCGGCAACCCAGTCCTGGCCAACGGCCTCGCCCAGCGCCGCGTCGGTTTGCTGCGTGCAGCGGCGCCATAGGGGTGCGATTTCCTTCTGGCCATTCAGGACTTTGCCGTTGAACTCAAAATTCTCGTTCACAAATGGCTGCGACAGGGAACCGGCCGCGGACTCCAGCACGTGCCAACGCACGTAGCTCTTTAAATCTGCGAGCGACATGGCGTCGATCTGGGTGTTCATGGTTTTGAAGTAACCGGGCGTGGCGACATTCAGGGTCGACACCGACTGGCCCAACGCGGCAAAGAACGTCTCCCACTTGTAGCCGGGGGTCAGCGCATCCAGTTCCGCGACGGTCATGATGTGATAGCGCTTGACCGGGTCGCGCAGGTCCACGCGTGCCGTGGAACCTTCGGCAAGTGCGGTTTCCATCGCCATTACGGCCTTTGCCTCGGCAGCGGCCTGTTCCGGCGTGTCGCCCAGCAGCACGAACATTTTCTCAACATGCGCCACATATTTCGGCCGCAGTTCGCTGGAACGCGGGTCTTTGCCCAGATAGTACTCACGGTCCGGCAGCGTGAGGCCGCCCTGGGCAAGCTGCGGAATCACCTTCGTGGCGTCCTGCTGGTCCTGGCCCGAGCCGAAGCCATACAGGAAGCCGATACCGTCCTTGCCCTCAAGCGAACCCACCAGCGCGGCAAGGTCCTGCTTGTTCGACAGTTTGTCAATTTGCGCCAGCATCGGCTGCAGCGGCTTGGCACCAAGCTTGTCGGCGAGCGGCTGGTTCATGCATGCGGCATAGTAGTTGCCGTACTTGGCCTGTAGCGGCGTCGACGGGTGGTTTGCCGCCTTTTCCAGCAGCGTGTACACGGTATAACGATTGCGCTCGCCCAGTTCGTCGAAGCGGCCGTAGCGAGACTTGTCCGCGGGAATGGGATTGTTTTTGCGCCAGTTGCCACAGGCGTAGGCGTAGAAATCCTGGCAAGGGTCGGCAGTCTTGTCGATCGCGCCAAGATCCATGCTCACACCCGTTTTAGGCGCGGCAATGGCCGGAGTGTCGCCCGCAAGCGGCAGAAATATCTGTTGCGCTCCGGCTGGAGTGGCGGAAAAACAGCCGGCGGCAAGCGCGGCAACGGCAATCTGCTTTTTCATGGGACAGAACTCCTTCGAATTACCGGGGCAGGATAAAAGGCGTGTGAACACACTGTAACGGCAATCTGGGATATCACCCAAGTTGGCCGTTCAGAAAGGACGTGCTGCGATGCAGGCCATCCTTCCGCGAAACGTCTGTGCTCCATAGTTCGCGCGATATTCGATAGCCCTTTCAGGCGACCGAACGATCACCTGCGCCAAACCCCGCCATAACCTCTCAAGCCGTAAGCGGATTCGGCATCGAATGTTGAGTGATATCAGAGACGCTCGAACCCCAGGCGAAGCCGCGCGTCGTGCGCAAGCCAGGAACCCGTAAAACAGCAATGCCCACGGCAGATGAACGTGCCGAGGTGGGCCTGGCGATCGGCGAGGCCGCAGACGACGAGACCACCGTACCGTGGGAGCGGCTGCGGCGCGAGGCGAAAAAGCACTTCGGCATCGAGCACTTCCGCTCCGCGCAAAAGGATGTGCTGGAGGCGGTGTTCCACCGTCGCGACACGCTGGCGATCATGCCGACAGGTGCGGGGAAAAGCCTCACGTTCCAGCTTCCGGCGTTGCTGCTGCCGCAGGCGGTGGTCGTGGTTTCTCCACTGATCGCGCTGATGCAGGACCAGCAGAAACATGCAGAAAGCGCCGCGATTGCCGCGGAAAAAATAGATTCGACGCAGACCGCGCAACAACGCCGCGAGGCTGACGCCAGCATTCGGAAGGGGAAGGGCGGCCTAGTCTACGTTACGCCCGAGCGGCTGGAAGATCGCGACTTTCTCGACGAACTCGTCGCATCCGGCGTGTCGCTGTTTGTGGTGGATGAGGCGCACACCATTCCGCAGTGGGGCCATGATTTTCGGCCGGCCTTTCTGGGTCTTGGGCGCGTGCGCAAAAAGCTGGGCAGTCCACCGGTGCTGGCGCTAACCGCGACCGCAACCCCTACGGTGGTAAAGGAAATTCTGGAGCAACTGCACATGACCGAGCCGGTTGTGATCAACGCCGGCTCTGAACGCACCAACCTTGCACTCTCGGTCTACGCCACGCTCGACAACGAGGAAAAGCTCGATCGGCTGGTGCACATGATCGCGTTTGAAGACGAGGGCAGCGGCATCGTGTACACCGCTTCCATCAAGAGCGCGGACGAATTGAGCGAACGCCTGCATGAGGCAGGTGTCTCCGTCGCGCGTTATCACGGCCGCATGACTAAAAAGCAGCGAGAAGCCGTGCAGGCGGAGTTCATGGCCGACAAGTATCGCGTCATGATCGCGACCAAGGCGTTCGGCCTGGGTATCGACAAACCGAACATCCGTTTCGTGTACCACTATGAATTCCCTGATTCGTTGGAAACGTATTCCCAGGAGGCGGGCCGCGCCGGCCGCGATGGTGCACCAGCGCGTGCGGCGTTACTGTTTCGCGCGGAAGACAAGCGCATCCAGAGCTTCTTCAAGCAGGGTCGCTATCCCACGGCCGACGAGGTTTGTCGCGTGTTGTCCGGGCTGTCACGGGAGGAACCACATTCCCTCTCGGAAATTGCGGATGAAACGCGCGTGAGCCGGCGTCATGCACAGGTCATCCTCTATCTTCTCGCGCAGGAAAAGCTGGCCAAGAGCAAGCGCTCGGGGTTTGTGCGGCGAAACGACGATCCGGTGAAAACTACCGTTCTGGAGCAGATGGTCGCCGGTTTCGCCGACCGCACCCAGCAGGATACGAAGAAGCTGGACGAGATGATTCACTACGCGCAGTCGCTGGAATGCCGTCGGCAAATACTGCGTGTGTACTTCGGCGAGCCGCGCGGCGAACGGTGCGGTACCTGCGATAACTGTGTCAACCATTCCCTGCACGAGCCGGCAGCCATGGCGGGCCCCGTGGATATAGAGGTCGTGGTCGAGACGATGCACGGCTCGTCTGTCACGAACGTGCCGCAAACTCCCCCCCATTTCGTGTTCCAGCCGCCCGCATTTGCAATCGGCGACACCGTGATGCATGAGCGCTTCGGCACCGGCACCATTCTGGCCGTAGAAAACGACACGGTTACGGTGCGGTTCGGCGCAAAGGATTGCCGTCGCTTGAAAGCTTCATTTCTGCATGCGGGGGGATAGACCTAACAGGAGAAGCGGGGAGTGCGTGCGATACTAAAGCCGCCAATGTACAAACGCATCCTGCTCAAGATTTCCGGTGAGGCTCTGGCTGCCGGTCGCGGCTTCGGTATCGACGCTGTTTTTGTCAGTCGCGTCGCAAGCGAGATTGTGGCGCTGGCGAAGTCCGGCTGCGAGGTCGGCGTGGTGGTTGGTGGCGGTAACTTTTTTCGTGGGGTGGCAGAGCAGGCGATCCACATGGACCGGGTTGCCGCGGATCACATGGGCATGCTGTCCACGGTCATCAACGGCATTGCCATGCAGGATGCGATTGAGAAGCTGGGCATTAACTGCCGCGTCATGAGCGCTATCGACATGCACGAGGTCGCGGAGCCCTACATTCGCCGCCGCGCCATTCGCCACCTGGAAAAAGGCCGCGTCGTGATCTTCGCCGCAGGCACGGGCAATCCGTATTTCTCCACCGATACCGCCGCAGCGTTGCGTGCCATGGAGATTCGCGCGGATGTATTGCTGAAGGCGACTTCAGTCGACGGCATTTATTCTGCCGATCCCAAGAAGGACCCGGACGCCACCCGCTTCGAGACCATCACGTACATGGAAATCATCCAGCTTGGCCTGAAGGTGATGGACACGTCGGCCGTGAGCCTGTGCAAGGAAAACAACATGCCGATGATTATTTTCTCCATGCGCGAGCAGGGCAACATCATCCGCGTGGTGCAGGGTGAAACGCTGGGCACACTGGTCGTGAGCCAGGCCGCCGGAGCCTAGGCCATGGCGCTGAGCGCGGAAGCGTTCCAGAGTCTGGCCGAGCCTCGAACATCTTCGGAGCGCAAGCCACCGCTGCCCGGCCTCACGGGTATTCGTACGTTTCTCGCTGTCGGCATCCTGTTCTTCCACTACACGCCGCCGCACGCCGAATACATCCGCCCCATCATCGAGGCGGGCTTCACTTACATTGGATGCTTCTTGCTTATCAGCGGCTTTGTGCTGAGCTATAACTACGCGCATCGTGCGGACTCGCTGAAGCCGGGCAGGTTTTATGCGGCGCGTGCATCGCGGCTGTACCCCGTATATTTCATGTCGCTGGTTGTTTCACTCGGCATGCTGCACGCAGAATGGCAGGCACGGCCGCACGCGGAGTTCTGGACCGGTACGGTGCTGACGCTGACGCTGCTGCAGGGGTGGAGCCCGACGCTGGCGACATTTTGGAACACCGTCGCATGGACGCTGTCGACCGAAGCGATGCTGTACCTGGCCTTTCCGTTTCTTCTCCGCGGCAGGTGGTGGCCGAAAAGTACACGTGGACTCCTGCTCCTGTTTCTCGGCTTCTGGTGCTGCGAACTGGTTTTGCCCATCACCTACATGGCGCTCAACCCCGACGGTTTGCATTACATCGACCGTTACTCCTCGGCGTATTGGCTGCGGCTGTATAAGTACACGCCGCTGGCCTATGTGCCTATCTTTATGGCCGGCGTGACGCTCGGCCGGTTGAACAACACGCTGTCGATCGGCGATCGACAGCGCATGTGGATGTCGTTCTGCACCGGTACGTTCATCCTGTTGGTGTTTTACTTCGCCGTACCGCACCTGCCGTATATCCTGCTGCATGGCGGCCTACTGACACCGGTGTTTGCCATGCTGGTGCTGGGATTGACGGGGCGGCACTGGGTATCGCGCGCGATCTCCTGGGGACCTATCGGCCTGTTTGGCCGCGCCAGCTTCTGCCTGTATCTGCTGCACTTTAACCTTTGGAACGTGCTGCAGCAGAACCACGTTGCGGAGCATCTGCACCTGCAGGCGACGGAGCCCTATTTCTCCTATGCGGCGATCCTGTTGATCGCATACCTGGCGTACTTATGGGTAGAAAAACCGGTGCAGGCCTATCTGCTGACGAATTATGTCTACAAGGGCGCACCGCCTCGGCAGGCGTAGACGCCCATCGGTTCGCCGGCTTTAAATTTCTGCGCTACGCCCCTGTGACAGTTCCATGAAATCTGCCATACTATCGCTGTAACCCTCACACAAATTCATCCGTCGGGCGTGCATTGTGCGCCTGAGCCGTCGCCTACGTGTTTGTTTCCGCAGTTGTCGCTGCTGTCTCACCGTCGCTTCGCGGTACTGCCGTCCGGCTGCCGTACAAGTGTTTCTGTTGTTCAAGAACAAGGAGCCGTAATCGATGTCGATGACCCGTCGCAATTTTTTGATGCGTGTTGGCCAGGCCGGGGGATATTCCGCCGCGTTCACCACCATGCAGTCCCTTGGCCTGATGCCGATGAAAACGATCGCCGCGGAGCCAATTGCGGCCGCAGCCGGTACCGGCAAGGGAGTAAAGGTCGTGGTGGCGGGTGGTGGCATCGGTGGCCTGGTCGCCGCGTATGAACTGCGCAAGCTGGGCTATGACGTCACCCTGCTGGAAGCACGTGAACGCCCGGGCGGCCGTAACTTTAGTGCGCGCAAGGGAGTTACGGTCGAGTTCGTCGACGGCGAAAAGCAAATGTGTAATTGGGACGACGGCAACTACCAGAACCTTGGACCGGGTCGCCTGCCTTCCGTGCACGGCACCATGCTGGGCTATTGCCGTGAACTTGGGGTGCCGCTTGAGGTTGAAATCAATACCTCGCGCTCGACCTTTCTGCAGAACGACAAGGTCAACGGCGGCAAGCCCATGGTGCAGCGCAAAGCTGTAAACGATACGCGCGGCCACGTGAGTGAACTGCTGTCGAAGTCCATTGCCAGCGGCGCGCTGGACCAGGACCTGACCGCGGAAGATCGCGAACGCATGATCACCTTTCTGAAGCTGTACGGACCGCTGGATAAGTCGAACAAGTATGTCGGCTCCGACCGCGCCGGTTATAAGCAGGACGCTGGAGCAGGCCCGCAGGTCGGCATCTTTGAAGAACCGACGGACATGCACATGCTGCTGGACGAAGGCTTCTGGGGCGGCGTGCTGTATGAGGAAACGTGGGATTGGCAGGCGACGATGATGCAGCCGGTGGGCGGCATGGATCGCATCCCGTATGCATTTGCGAAGAGCCTCGGCAGCATCGTGAAGTACAACGCGCCGGTAACCGCGATCAAGAAAACCGGCAAGGGTGTGACGGTAAGCTACACGCACGACGGCGGCACAAAGTCCATCGATGCGGACTATGTCATCTGTAACATGCCACTGACCATTCTGAAGACGATCGCCGCCGACTTAGACCCTGCGCACCGGGCGGTGGTCGAGGGCGCCACGTACGCCGGCGCGTACAAGATCGCATGGCAGTCGCGTCGTTTTTGGGAGCAGGATTACAACATCTACGGCGGTCTCTCGTTCATGACCCAGGGCCCAACGACGATCCTCTGGTACCCATCGGCGAGCCTCATGGCACCCAACGGAATTCTTGTTACCGGTTATGAGGATGAGAGTAACTGGGGCTTTAACAAGCTAAGCACGCAGGAAAAGTTTGAAAAAGCACGCACGCAGATGGAGCGCGTCCATCCCGGCCATGGCAAGGAACTTATGCAGCCGCTCTTCTGTGGCTGGAAGCGTGTGAAGTGGAATGAGGGTTCGTGGATTCGCGGCTACGGCAGCCCCGAAGGTTACGGCGTCATTACCGAACCGGACGGTCCGATCTACTTTGCCGGCGATCACACCAGTCACATCGTGGGATGGCAGGAAGGCGCAGCGCTCAGCGCCAAGCGTTCCGTGCAGATGATCAGCGACAAGGTAAAGAGTGCAAAGCTCGCCGGTCTTCATCGTGCTGTAGAAGCATAGTTTCATTCAGATCATCGGGCTACTCTCCGAATACGTTAAAAGGAAAGATCATCATGAAAAAAATCGCCATCGCAGCAGCACTTCTTCTTACCGCCACGACAGCGCGCGCGCAGGTAACGGTCAAGCACATTCAAACGGATAAAAGCCCAATTGCTAGTGGCGTGTGGGCAGGGGATACCTTCTATCTGAGCGGCCAACTCGCAAGCCCGGTGACGCCCGCCGATGCGGCAAAGGGCATTGCCGCAGACTATGGTGACACCAAGACTCAGGCCGCCAGCGTCTTGAATAAAATTCAGGCGGCGCTGAAAGAACAGGGACTCGATATGAAAGATGTCGTCAAAATGACCGTGTTCCTGACCGCCGATCCTAAAACCGGCAAGCTCGATTTCCCGGGCCTGCAGGCAAGCTACACGCAGTTCTTCGGCACGGCTGCCCAGCCCAACAAGCCCGCGCGGTCTGCGGTGCAGGTGGCTGCCCTGGTAGCACCATGGGCCTTGCTGGAGATTGAAGTAATTGCCATTCGTTCCAAATAAGTGGTTCAAAGGAGGGCTTACATAAGCCCTCCTTTTCCTTGTCCGTCGACGTACGATTTCCACCTTGCCATCTTGACAAGAATTGACGAAGCTGTAACACTCGATCCATCATCAACATCCTGAACCTAGTTAGAGAAGATATCTGATCTAACTCCAGATTGAAGAAGAGACAGACGCACCTGCGTCGTTTCATTTTCCCCGCATCTGCTTTCTTCGCAGCATGCATCGTTCCTGCAGTCGCCGCACCTTTGTACCTGCTCACCGCAGTTTGCAATCGATATACCGTTGTCTTCCCTGCGGGGCACAAAGCCCCACTCTGAAGTGCTGGTAGTATGCGCATCCGGACCAACCCTCCGCATGCTGGCTTGACTGAAGAGCGAATATAGCCGCCCCGTCCGCGGCACTTCCGCTTTCCGTTTTTCCGCTGTCCTGTCTGGTTTGTGGCTTGCATCTTCTGCGAGCTGCTCGTTCCCGTGCGCGCGCGTCGCCGTGCGTTCGGTCAGTCCGTTACGCGTGTTGTTTCCGCTTGCCTGTTTGATTTGTTCTGCGCCGTCCAACGCACTCTCTTGCCTGCTGGGAGGACTACCCGTTGACTCGATTTCATCGCTATGTTCCGCTGATGCTCGCCTCTGCCGCGGTTCTCACCATGGCTGCGCCCACCTTCGCGCAGTCCTACTACGGCACCCTGAAGGGCGAAGTGCATGACCCGCAGGGAGCTGCCGTGCGCAATGCCGAAGTGCTGCTCATTGACCGAGATACGAAAATCACGCGTAAGTCGATGACGAATGGCGCCGGCGAATACGTGTTTAACGCGGTCGACCCGGGAAGTTACGATATTTCCATTGTGACGGCGGGGTTTGAGAAGTATGTGCGTAGCGGGATTGTTGTCGCAACACAGCAAACGGTTCAGATCGATATCCCGCTTACGATCGGTTCCTCGACCGAGGTCGTCGAGGTCACGGCTGCCGAACCGCTGATCGACAACGCCACCGCGTCCAACGGTCAGGTGTTCGATACACAAAAGCTAATCGATCTGCCGAATCTTGGGCGTAATCCGTTTCTGCTCGCCAAGCTGAACAACAACATTACCGCCACCGGCGACCCACGGTTCAACCGTTTTCAGGACCAGTCGGGTTCCTCTGCGATTTCTGTCGCGGGTGGGCCGATTAACGGCAACAACTATGAAATCGACGGTGTGCCGATCACGGATTTTTCCAACCGCGCCGTTATTATTCCGTCTGTCGAGGCGGTGCAGGAACTGAAGATTCAGGCCAACACCTACGACGCGGAAGTGGGCCGCACCGGTGGGGGTGTGTTCAACACGCTACTCAAGTCCGGCACCAATACGCTGCACGGTAATCTTTACGGCTCCACGCGCCAGTCCAACTGGGCGGCCAACACCTGGAACAATAACTTCAACGGCCTGGGCCGCCCGATTACGACGCAATACAGTTACGAAGGATCCATTGGCGGACCGATCTGGAAAGACAAGGCCTTCTTTATCGCGACGGAAGAAGGGTATCGGCAGCGATCGCCACTCGCCGCAGATTATTACTTACCGACCGACCTTGAGCGTGCGGGTGACTTTTCTCGTTCGACCGTAAAGGCGGGCACGACGATCGCACCGTTGGTCATTTACGATCCGTCCACCACGAACGCCACCACGGGGAATCGTACGGCCTTTGCCGGCGACCGCCTTCCCACGATCAATCCTGTTGCAGCAAAGATGCTTGCCGCACTGCCGCAGTGCACCGGCACGTGCATCACGAACACCACGACTTTCGGTGCGCCGAACTTTCACCCCACCGATATTTTGGGCGATCGTGCAGATGAAGGTATTTTCAAAGTGGATTATCAAGTGCTGCAGCGATGGCTTGCGAATGCCAGCTACATGCACTACGGCTCAAAAGAACCAGGTGGAAATCCTTTGGGCTCCTTCGCTGGATCGAGTTCCTCTTACCTGCTCTATCGTAAGGTCGACGCCTTCGAACAGAACAACGTCGTTACTCTGAATCCGACGACGGTTCTTACCGTTGGCTATGGCCAGAATCGCTTTCCAAACAACACACTGGATCTAACCAGTGGCTACAATACGGCAACGCAGCTTGGTATCCAGGGGCCATTCGGTTCCTCCGCCCAGAAGCAGGCGTTTCCTGAGCTTTCGTTCTCTCAACTACCGCAGGTTGGTACCAATAATTCTGGTCCGGCTGTTTTCTATTCGCGTCAGGTCGTTGCGGGAATCGCCAAAAGCCTGGGCCACCAATCCCTCAAGTTCGGGTATGTCTTCCGTTCCATCAGCGTGGACTTTACGAATGTATCCACGGCGAATGGCCTATTCACCTTCAGCAATACATTTACCGCCATCAATCCAACCGCGAAGAACGGCGCGCTCGGCCAGCAAACCGGTGTCGATCTTGCGGACTTCCTGCTCGGCAATCCAACCTCCGGCTCCGTCACCACTACCACGCGGCTCGCGCTCAATGTGCATTACCAGGCCGGCTATCTGCAGGACGACTACCGCATTACGGACAAACTGACCCTGAACGCGGGTCTGCGATACGAGTACGAACTCGGCATCAAGGAACGGAACAACCATTACGCTACCGGTTTCAACGCATCCGCTGCCAGCCCGCTCACATCGACGTCGGGTGTGTCGACCTTTGGTGGAGTGACGTTTGCCGGTGTCAACGGAGGTCCTGTCCACACCGGTGACAACAGCCACATCAAGTTCGCGCCGCGCGCCGGCTTTAACTTTCAGGTCAACCCAAACATGGTGGTGCGCGGTGGATATGGTGTGTTTTACGCGCCGATCTATTACTCCACCAGCCCATCGCTTGCGCCCGGCTATACCGCCACCACTACCTACGTTGCATCGAACGACAACAATAAAACCTCGGCAAATAGCCTTACGAACCCGTTCCCAACCCTGTTGCAGCCGGTCGGCAACAGCCTGGGTTTGTCGCAGGGCATCGGCAGTTCGCTTACGGTTATCGACCAAAATCGGCGTAACCCTGTCGTGCAGCAGTACAGCTTCGATATTGAGCAGCAGTTCCCCGGCGGCATTGCCGTGCAGATGGGCTACGTCGGGTCCAAGGGGCGTAACATCCTGCCCGGCAACGGTACCACGTACAACATCGACCAGGTAAACTTCGCCAATATCCCCTACGGCGTGGGTGCCTGCCCTACGAACCCGACCGGCCTTTCCACTGCGGCCTTTCTCAATGCCACCAGTACCAATCCCTATGCAGGCAAGGGAGGCACCGGCGTCATTGGCGCCGCTCGTGTTGCAAACTCCCAGCTATGCAAGCCCTTTCCGCAGTTCTCCTCCGTCAACGTTCAGCCAAGTTCGTCCAGATCGATCTACAACTCGGCGATCGTGAAAGGGCAGCGCCGATTCAGCCATGGCGTCACACTGGTGACGACTTATACCTGGTCGCAGAATCTGGATTCAAGCTTCGGCCAGACAAGCAACCTGAACGTCGGCAACAATGGACCGCAGAACACCTTCAACGTCAATGGGGCCGGCGGCGAGTACGCACGCGCGATCAACAACATTCCGCAGCGGTTTACCTTTGGCGGTTCCGCGATGTTGCCCTTCGGCCGAGGTATGGCTTTTGTCAACACGAACAACAAGTTCATCAACCTGGCCGTTGCAGGCTGGAGCGCGAACATGAACTTCGTGGCGCAGAGCGGCGGTCCGCTGCCGATTCAGCAGTTCACGAACAACAACTCGTCCTACGGCGATTCAATCCAACGGCCAAACCTGATTGCGGGAGCGAACCCCTGCACTGCAGGAACGGTACAGGGCCGATTAGGTGTGGGCGGTCGCACCGCTTACCTGAACGAATCTGCGTTCACGCAGGTGGCTGCCGGTGGGTATGGCAATACGCCGCGCACGTTGGGCGGCTGCTCCTCGCCGGGCATGCGCAACGCCGATGTCTCTGTCTTTAAAGATTTTGAGACAGGACGCGTTCACTTCCGGTTCCAGGCAGAAGCGCTGAATGCCTTCAATACGCCGCTCTTTGCCATGACGACCAATGGCTTGAAGGTTGGCAGCGGCTCGTTCGGCACGGTGTCGACCAACACCATCAACTTCCCACGCTTCATTTCGCTGGGTGGGCGTATCTCCTTCTAACGCATGGATGGGGGGGCGCAGCCTTGCGTCCGCCCCTTTCTGGTTGAAGCATTCCTTTATGAAGCTGCGTCTCCCGTGGGGACAGTGCATCTCTATGCTGGAAACATCGAGGACTGACTTGCTCCGAGTTCGCGGGCGGCTTAGACTGATATTAGGTTTGGTTTCGTGTTCAAGGAGAAACAACATGGCGACTGCCGTATCCGTTCCTGAAGTGGTGAATGCGGAAGTGGTGACCGGTGCCGCGCCGACAAATCCCGTCAATCTGACGTCGGCGGCACAGGCCAAGGTGAAGGAAATTATGGCGACGCAGGACCCTCTTCCCGCCGGTCTGCGCATCGGCGTTGTGGGCGGTGGATGCTCCGGTTTCCAGTACTCCATGTCCTTTGAAAACGCCCAGGGCATGATGGACAAGGTCGTTCGGTTTGACGATCTGAAGGTCTTTGTGGATGCGACCAGTGCCATGTACCTGAATGGTTGCGTGGTAGATTACGTCGAAACGCTCGAAGCGGCAGGCTTCAAGTTTGAGAATCCTCAGGTCAAGAGCACGTGCGGTTGCGGTTCGTCGTTCTCGGTTTAAGCGAACGATCGGTTTCGGACGACGCGCTTCGGTTCTACCGGAGCGCGTTTTCTGCTCGCATCGGGAATTTTCCTCCAGGTGCCGGTTCGCTTCTCCAACGATTGAGGCGTGCCGCCGTCTAAAATCAGGCGAGCCCGTTATCGGCAATGCCTGGGGAGCGGTGCTGCGTGACTGATTTTGTCGTGAAACTCGCGGATGAACGTGGCCGGGTGCAGGAGCAGACCCATCCTGCGGCGACCGCAGACGAGCTGCGCGCGCGATTTACCCAGGCGGGTTACCTGGTCTATTCCGTCAAGCCGCGCGGTCTAACTTCAAGCAGTGGTCGCCGCAAAAAGGTAAAACTCCAGGGATTTCTCGTGTTCAATCAGCAGTTCGTCACGCTGATCCGAGCGGGTCTTGCCATCCCGGGTTCCCTGGAACTGCTGGCCCGTCGGCAAAAAGATGAGAGCTTCAAGGCGCAACTGGAAAACGTTGCGGCAAGAGTCAAAACGGGCGAATCGCTTTCCGCCGCGTTCGATGCGCAGGGTGGTTTTCCGTTGATTTTTACGACGACGCTGCAGGCCGGCGAGCGTTCCGGCAACCTGGAAGAGGTGCTGCAACGGTACACCGACTTTCAACGCATCGCGCTCAGCACGCGTAAAAAACTGACATCCGCGCTGGTCTACCCGTCGCTGCTTATCACGCTGGTCTGCGGCCTGCTCGTGTTCCTGCTCACGTTTGTGGTGCCGCGCTTTGCCCAGTTGTACGACCAACTCGACGCCAGGTTGCCGACGATTACCTTATTCATGCTGGCGGTCGGCAACTTCGCCCAGCACTACGGCCTGTATGCGGGTGCGGCGTTACTGCTGGCCGGTTTCCTGTCGTATCGCTGGTCCAAGACCGACGCCGGCGCAACCGCGGTCGATCGCATCCGCCTTGCCGTGCCGACGCTGGGTAACATCTGGCTGCGCTACCAGGTAGCGCTGTTTTCCCGCACACTTTCTACGCTGCTGACGGGTGGCCTGCCGCTGGTGCCTTCGCTGGAGACGGCGGCGCGCTCCATCTCGTCCCGTCAGGTGTCGAATGCAGTATTTGCCTCGGTTACGCAGGTGCGCGAAGGGCAAGGTCTGTCGCGCTCGCTCGAAGGTACACGCGTATTTCCCGAACTCGCCATCGAAATGATCGAGGTCGGCGAATCGACCGGAGCCCTGCCGACGATGCTCAACTCCGTTGCGGCCTTTTTTGAGGAAGATGTCGAAACGTCACTCAGCGCCGTGCTCAGCCTCATCGAACCGGCGCTCCTCATCGGCATGGGCGTGCTTGTCGCGTTCATCCTGCTGTCGCTCTATCTGCCCATTCTGCAACTCGGGGCTAACACTGTTTCGCACTAGATTGCGAATCGAAGACGCTCCCGAGGCAAAAGTGGGTGTATCAGCCCAGGAGGCACCTGCATGCGTTCATGTTTCTGGCTGTCCCTGGCGTGGCTGGCCGCTTCGCAACCGTCGCTGTCTGCGCAGGGGTTGGGTTCGACCGTGCCCGCGCTGACGGTGCAGCAGATCGCTGCAAGGCTGGAGGCGGCCAATGCCCAGCGTGATGCGGCACTGCACGGCTATCAAAACCGTCGCGTGATGACCGTCACGTTCCAGAGCGCCCTGGGCAACGGGCAGGCGAGCGAGACGGTGGACGTGGCGTACACCGCGCCGGCAACCAAGCGGTTCACCATTGTGGCGGCGGACGGGCCCCAGTTTATTCGCGATGCGGTCTTCCAGCGGGCGATCGACGGAGAGACTGCGGCTGCCGCGCCGGAGGCAAAACGTGCGTCGGCCCTTACCCTGCAGAACTATGACATGCGGCTGCTGCGCGAAGAGCAGCGATCCACCGGCGACTGCTACGTCTTGGACGTGGTGCCGAAAACGGCAAGTCCATATGCGTTTGTGGGGCAGGTCTGGGTACAGGCGGCCGACTTTGCCGTAGCCCGCGTGGAGGGCAAGCCGGCGCAGGACGTATCGCTGTGGGTGACCGCTGGCCAGTTCACGACCAGCTACACCAAGGTTGGCCAGTTTTACCTTCCAAGCGAGACCACCTCCACCAGTCAATTACGGCTGGGCGGGACCGCGTCGCTCACCATCCGGTATGGCCCGTACCGGCTGCTGGATGCGGCGGCGCGCTGACCTCGTCCGCTTCGGCACCGTTCAAGCGGGGGCGTTCCAGCAAACCGTCACACCCCATGCACCTGCCGTGGTAAACCATTGAGGACGAGGTAGGTCTAACCCTTATGGCGACACCGCTGGCAATTCCGATTGCAAATCCCGAGTTGAATGAGACTGAACGCGCGCAGTTGCTCGCCCGCCGTTATCATGCGGAGTTCGTGGACCTGCGCGACTTCAAGATTCAGCACGAACTGGTGAAGAGCGTGCCGGTGGAACTGATGTTCCGCTACAACTTCATTCCTCTGGAGCAGACGGGGGATCGGCTGGTGATCGCGGTGAGCGACCCGTCGAAGCTGATGGTGCTGGACGAGATTAGCGGCCTGCTCGGCACCCGTCTGCAAACGCGCGTTGCGACGCTGGCCCAGATTACCGACCTGCTGAAAAAAACCGAGCAGAGCCAGCGCGTGCTGGAAGAGGCGACCGAAGGCCTGACTTTCGAAATGATTCCGGGGGAAGATAGCCCGGACTCAAATATCTCGATCGAGCGACTTACCAGCGAAGACGATATCTCGCCCATTATTCGCCTGGTGGACACGACGATTTTCTCCGCGTTGGAGCGGCGTGCGTCGGATATTCACCTGGAAACCTATGACGACTCGCTGTTAGTGAAATACCGCATCGACGGCGTGTTGCAGCAGGCCATGGCACCCATCGCGCGCGAGCATCATCAGACGATTCTGTCGCGTATCAAGGTCATGAGCGAGCTCGATATTTCTGAGCGTCGTGTACCGCAGGACGGTCGCTTCCGCGTGCGCTACAAGGGCCGGTTAATCGACTTCCGCGTCAGTATTATGCCGACCGTGCATGGTGAAAATGCCGTGTTGCGCGTGTTGGACAAGGAGTCGATGAGCGAGAAGTTCAAGCAGCTTTCGCTCGACGTTGTCGGCTTCGGCAAAGAGGATTTGCGGCGATTTCGCAAGTACATCAAGGAACCGTACGGCATGGTGCTGGTAACGGGGCCGACCGGTTCCGGCAAGACGACCACGCTGTACGCTGCGCTGAACGAGATTAAAAGCGAAGACGATAAAATTATCACCATTGAAGATCCGGTGGAGTACCAGATACGCGGCATCACGCAGATTCCCGTCAACGAGAAGAAGGGCCTGACGTTTGCGCGCGGCCTGCGGTCGATCCTGCGGCATGACCCGGACAAAATCCTCGTTGGTGAAATCCGCGATGCGGAGACGGCCCAGATCGCCATCAACTCCGCACTTACCGGACACTTGGTGTTTACCACCGTGCACGCGAATAACGTGGTCGATGTGTTAGGTCGGTTCTTGAATATGGGCGTCGAGCCGTATAACTTCGTTTCCGCGCTGAACTGCATCCTGGCGCAGCGGCTGGTGCGGCAGAACTGCGATTTTTGCTCGACGTACACGACTTACTCCCATGACCAGTTAATCGCGAACGGTCTGGAGCCGGCGGAGTGGCAGGGCTTTCAGTTTCGCGAGGGCCAGGGCTGCATCGAGTGTGGCGGCACCGGCTTTCGTGGGCGCTCGGCCATCCACGAACTGTTGGAACTGGATGATGAGGTGCGCGAGATGCTGCTGGATAAGAAGCCCGGCTCGGAAATTCGCAAGAAGGCGAAGGAAAAGGGCATGCACTTTCTGCGTGACTCCGCGTTGGAACGGGTGCGCGACGGCATCACCACGCTGCGCGAAATCAACAAGGTGACGTTCATCGAAGCAGGACGGTAACTCTTTCGTCGTTCCGGGCTCAGTCATGATCCACTGTGTCCTCGCCGCATCTTCGGCGAGCGAGCAGCGGGAAAGGTGTCTGCTGAAGTCAGAAGTGCCTGCTGGAACTTTTCTAAAATAGCCTTCGGGTATTCGTGCTGCAAAAACGACGTGCAGGCTCTGGCCGCCGGCAGCGCCGCTGGAGAGGTTGCCGCGACGATACATCGGCCAGTGCAGGAATGGTGCCGCTATGTGTGCCGATTGCTATCGCGCGCCGCCGGCCGCCGTCTCAAGCATGTAGCCTAGAAGTAATTTCGTTTGCTCAAGGGGTCTTGCCGACGTTTCCATGCCATCGTTCATCCCCAAATCGAGTTTTGAAGTTCGTCCGCGTCTTGCTGTGGAGATTCGGCCGGAGGGCGTGTTTGGTGCGCGCACCAACGATGCGGGCGGCACCCTGGCCCAGGTAGCGCGAGCGGAGCTGTTGCCGGGTGCGGTTGTACCTTCCCTGCGTGCCGGCAACATTGCCCACCCCGCTGCGGTAACCGCGGCGCTGCGACAGATTTTGGGGCAGTTGCAGGCTGGCAAGCTGCGCGATGTTTCGGTCATCGTGCCTGACCTGGCGGTGCGCGTTGTTCTGCTGGATTTCGATTCGTTGCCGTCGAGCGTTGACGACGCTTTGCCGGTCGTGCGCTTCCGCCTGGCAAAGCTGCTGCCCTTTCCGGTAGACGCGGCGCAGGTCAGCTACCAGGTCATGGCAGAACGTGGGCGGCAGTTGCAGGTGCTGGCCGTGGCCATTCCTTATGACGTGTTGGCGGAGTATGAAGCCGTCGTGCGCGAGGCGGGCTTTGAGCCGGGCGCGGTGCTGCCCAGCACGCTTGCCGTCGCAAGTGCGATTGACGACGCGGCGCAAACGGCAGCGCTGTTTGTCAACGGCAGCCCGACTTCGCTGACAACCGCGATCCTGCGCCGGGGAGAGATTTTGCTGCATCGCACGCTGGAACTGCACACAGGCGCGGCTGCCGTTGCGGCAGAGACATTTTTACCGGACGTCGCAGTGTTGCCGGCGTCGGTGGGCGGTGCGGTAGACCCGACAGAGTACGGCGCGGATGACCTGTCCGGCGCGGCGACGGATGAGGGGCCAGTGGTCGAGGAGTTTGTCTCGCTGCGGCAGACGGCGGAAGAAGCCCTGGCACGCACCGAGCTTGAGGTGTTGCAGGCGATCTCCGTCGCCGCCGCGTACTACGAGGATTCATTGGCCGTACCGCCTGAAGCGGTGCTGACGGCGGGAACCGTCTCCGCGACGGATCTGGCGGGGCTGCTGGTTGACAGTGGCCTGCGCACACGCGAGGTGTTGCTGCCTGCCGACATTCTAGGCACGGCAACGGTGCCGGTGCCGCACGGGTTACTTGCCGGGTTGCGGGGAGCGTTGCGAAACTGATGCGGCTTACGATCAATCTTGCAACACGGCCCTACGTCGAGCTTGACCGAATCTTCCGGCAGTTGCGGCTGGCCATCGGCGTGCTTGCCCTTGTGGCGATAGGCCTGTTCTTCTGGCTGCACGCCCGCACCGGCCAGGCACGTGAACAGCAGCGGCAGCTTGAGGCGATTCAGGCACGCACCGCCACCCTGGACGCCGAGCGCACACACAACGAACAGCGCCTGCGCCTGCCGGCCAACGCCGCGGTCCTGCAGCAGGTGGATTTCCTGAATACGCTATTCCAGCGTAAAAGCTTTAGCTGGACGGCGGTGCTGATGGACCTGGAAGAGGTGCTGCCGGCAGGCGTGCAGGTCACCAGCATCGACCCGCAGATCTTGTCGACCGGGGAGGTCAACATTCGCATGCGGGTGAGTGGGCCGCGTGAAAAAGCCGTGCAACTGGTGCGCAATCTTGAGGGATCGCATCGATTTATCGCGCCCCGGATCGTGGGCGAAACCCAGCAACAGCAAGAGAAGGGAACCGGTGTAACGCTTTCCGCGGCGTACCTGCCCAACGGTGCGGTACCAGGCGCGCAGCCGAACGTACCGGGCACGCTGCCGGGCACCGCTGCGACCTCGCCCTTGAACGTGGACTTCGATTTAATTGCCGGCTACAACCCATTGCAGCCGCGGGTGCGCGAACGCACGGCTCGCAGCAGGGCAAGCGCCGCTTCCACGGCAGATGACGCGGCGGTGACCCCATGAGCGCGATGCCCGTGCTTGCGAAAGATCGTCGCATGGAGCAGGTGCGCGGCTGGATGTCGCCGCTCAACACGCATGTGGCTGCAGCCGTGTTGCTGCTGCTGGTGTGCCTATGGCTCGGCGTGCAGCTTGTGCTGGTAGGCACCGGTGGCACCTTGCGCGGAGACGACGCGATTGCCGCCGCAGAAGCACGGCAGATGGCATCGGAGCTGGCGGCGCGGCCGTTGCGCGGACTCGACACCAAGCTGCTGACCTCGCAGGAGCAGGCGAAGCACTTCTACGACTCGCGGCTGCCCTATGGCTATGCCGATGTCCTGACGGAACTCGGTGCACTGCGCCAGCGTACCGGGGTTCGGTTAAGCCGCGTGCAATACGTGCAGGCCGCACCGATCAACGGCCTCACGGAAATCCGCATGGATGCCGCCGTCACCGGCGAGTATCGCCCGCTGGCGTTGTTCATCAACGGCCTGGAGCGCGACCGCACGTTCTTCCTCATCCAGAACATCACACTCAATGGGCAGCAAAACGGCCTGGTCAACCTGCGTCTGCGCATCACGACGTACCTGCGTGAACCCATGCCCGCGCTTGCAGCAGCACAGGCTGAAAGCGGAGGCCGCCCATGAAGGTTGGGTCTGAGGATAAAAAGAAGCTGATTGTCGCCGGCTCACTGGGTGCCGTTGCGCTCGGATTTGCGCTGTATACCTTCATCGGCGGCAGCAGCGACACACCCACGCCACCCGCACCCGTGGCAACGCAGCCTGCGCGCAACACGCCCAGCCCCGTCGCAGTCGCAAAAGTAAGCCGCGCTGCCAGTGACCCAACGCTGCATCCGGAAGGCATGGAACTGACCGAGCAACTGCTTTACACCGGCAGCGGCCGCAACATTTTCGCGGCAAACTCCGCGCCGGTAGTCACTGCCTCCATTCCCAAACCGATCACCGGCGCACGAACGCAGCCGGTGGTTGCAATGCCCGCCTACACCGGGCCGCCACCGTTGCCGCCCATCGACCTGAAATTTTTCGGCACGGCCACGAACGGCAAGGGCGAGCGGCAGGCCTTTTTCCTGAAAGGTGATGACGTCTTCCTGGCGGTACAGGGCGATGTCGTCAGTCGACGCTACAAGGTCGGTCCCATCGCTGCCTTGTCGGTCGAAGTCACCGATCTGACCAACAACAACACGCAACGGCTGCCCTTAGCGCAGCAGTAAACGGCCCGTCATGAGCCTTCTTCCGCCTCAACGCCGCGCCCCGGCAACTTCCGCCGTCCCCGTAGATTGCCGCGAAGGGGAGCAGGGATATCTGCTGATCGGCCTCGTCGTGGTCATTTTCCTGCTGGCCCTGTTCGCCACCATCGCTGCACCGTCCGTCGCGCGCGATCTGGAGCGCGACCGTGAGTTGGAGTCGGAGCACCGGGCGCAGCAGTATGTGCGTGCGATCCAGATCTACTACCGCAAGAATCACAGCTATCCCAACTCCATAGAGCAGCTACTCGGCGGCGGCACCCAGGGCAGCATCACCTCGTCCTCCGGTGGCCAGCAGCACTATCTGCGCCAGCAGTATAAAGATCCGCTTACCGGCAACGACTTCCGCCTGATTCACCTGGGCGAACAGAAAACCGAGGTCAAGGGCTTCTTCGGCGAGCCGCTGGAAGGCACGGCGCAGGGCAGCCTGGGTTCGGCTGCCGGGATGGCATCGGGTATCGGTACCGGACTGGGGGGCCAGAGCGGCCTGGTCGGCGGAATGAACGGCAACGGCAGCACATCTTCCAGCACGTTCGGCAACAGTTTCAGCTCTGGCAGCAGTTCCGGCAGTGCATCCAGCGGCATCGGTGCAGCCACCACGCAAACCTCCGCCACGCCCACTTCCGGCGGCGGCAGCGGTACCACCGACACCAGCAGCACGCTCGGCGGCACCAGCGCGACATCGTTCCAGGGCAGCAAGGGCCAGATCGTCGGTGTCGGCAGCAACAAGACCGGCCCGGGCATCGTGGAGTGGAACGGCAGCGCCAACATCGAGGACTGGGAATTTCTCTACGACCCGCGCGTGGAGGCGCTGAAGCAGAAGGTCAGCATCTTCGGCGGCACGCCTGCCGAGAGCGGTACCGGCTCGCTGGGCACCGCTGGCGGCAGCACCAACGGTCTGGGCAGCAATACGCCAAGCTTCGGTCCCAGCAGCGGTTCCTCCACAAGCGGTTCGTCTTCAGGCTCCGGTTCCAGTGGAACGGGAACAGGCACGAATACGCCGCAATAGTTCACTTTCAGAAATGCGCGTTCCAGTGTCGCCGTAAGGCGGCCCTGTCCGTGCTTGCGACATTTCTGCAACCTGGGGATGCTCTGTGCATCAGATACCTTGACAGCAAGTCACTCACATGTGATTCTAGGCATGCCTGAGCAGACGAAGCGGGTCTCGGACCATGAACTTTGGATCGAGACTCCC
>CBAAAH010000003.1:0-23588 GCA_964658865.1 uncultured Granulicella sp. | reverse complement strand
AACCTTAAATCGAATTGTGCACGAGCTGCAGGCACGGCAATCTGCAACGGAACGGAGTGCCTGGTCACAAATCGAATGCCGAGCCATCGTCCGCACCGCGGATCGGCCATGGCACGGATTGTTTCCAAGCCTACCACCCACCAAAGCCCGGGGAAACATCCTTGAGCGGAACCTTTGAGCAACCTCGGCCGGGGAACGAAATCGTTGGTTGCCGATCCATTTCGCCCTGTGACTGATCCCAGTCCTAACCGGAGCGGGACAGAGGAAAAGCCGGTCTGGACGTGGAATTCATGGCCGATGGTTTGAGGCTCTGTTCGGGCAAAATCGTTTCGCGAAGATGGTTTCTACGAACAGAAGCTTTTATGAAACATCTTCTCCGTCTTCGTAATAGATGGCGGTGGATATGTGGAAGACCGTCCTATCTCATCCATTCAAAGAGGTTTGTGGTGGTGTCCCGATTTAGAGAAGTGGACACGGTTGCGACGGAGAAGAAGGACAAGCGGACGGCATGCACGGAGTATGTACCCGGATGCCCGCGATTTCCACAGCGTCTTGCACCGGAGCCGTTGAAGAAAACGTGCGGTTGGGTGGAAGGCAGGTGCGCAGGCAGCAAGCACGGGGGTTCTGGATGGACCAGGTTTCCACCGCTCGGTCATGGGAGCGAGTAAAAACCAGGAAATTCTTTTTCTCCACAGGATGCCCGTTTGCTGCGCAAAACGCGGTCCGCACACGCGAGAGACGGGGTGGATTTTTTTGCATCGGTTCAGGGAAGAAGAGTTTTTGGTTCGAGGCGGCAAAGAAGCGAGCTTCAAGTGTTGAATACTCCTTGAGTTGAAGAAGGTTTCAGCCGCAGGGATAGAACGAAGCGCAAACGGAAAAGCGGCTTCAGCCGCCGGGATTGCCTCTCGGTGGTTGAAACCGCTGAATCCCCGCGATGTCCCTGGCGGAACAGGCCCTACAGCATGAGCAGCAATACCTTGCCGACGCCACCTTTTTCCGCAACCGTTTGTGCCTCGGCGGCTTCTTCGAGCGGCAGGCGGCGGCCGATGGGCAGGGCAAACTTGCCGTCCGCATAGTCCTGGGCGAAGTTGCGCAAACGCTCAGGGCTGGGGTGGGAGGAGACGCGCGTGGTACGGATAGACGGGTGCAGCGCCGCGCCTTGCGGCAGGGTGACAACTGTGGCGAACATGCCGCCGGGCAGGACCTTGCCCAGCAGAGCGGTCGCGGTCTCGCCGCCCACCGTGTCGGCAACGGCGTCAACCTGACCGAGTTTGGCAAGTTCGTCCTTGTCGTCGAGCGCCACGACACCGTCCACGGCGAGTGACTTTGCCTCGTCCAGATCGCTTTTGCGCACGCCGGCGATGACCTTTGCGCCGAGGGTTCTGGCGGAGTGCACGGCGCATCGGCCCACGCTGCCGGTGGCGCCGGTGATGAGCACCGTCTGGCCGGGCCGTAACGCGCAGCCTTCACGCACAAGCTGGTCGCCGGTGCAGGCCACCAGGGGCAGCGCCGCGGCGTCGACGATATCAAGGTTTTGTGGCACGTGGGTAATGTCGATAGCCGGCACGACGGCGAGTTCAGCATAGCTCCGGTGGCCGAGCGCCATCACGCGATCGCCCACGGCAACACCCGAAACCCGGCTGCCGATAGCTCGTACGATCCCACTGATGTCGCGGCCCAGGATGGCTGGAAAGGTGAGCGGAAACATCTCTTTTGCGGCGCCGGAACGCATCTTCCAGTCCACCGGGTTGACGCTGGTGGCGGCGAGGGAGACCAGCACCTCGTGGTCCTGAAGCTGGGGCTCGGCGGCATCGGTCACGTAGTGGAGCTTATCGACGCCGCCGTATTCGTTCTGCAAAACCGCTTTCATGTGCAATCCCCTGGGCGCGAAGCCGCGCGGGTGATTGGATGCGGGCTACAGGTAACGCGGGTAGTCCGCGGCGCTGGTGGCCGTGTGCTGCAGCAGCTTGAAACGCGAACGCAGAGTGCGCCGGATGAACGGCTGCATGATATACCGCGCGACCAGGTATCCCGCAAGGCCGAAGGGCAGCGTGTAGCGGATTTCATCGTGCAGCACGGTGGGCCCGCCGGGCGCCTGGGTATGGTGATGGTCGTGCTGGAAGGTGCGGAAGCGGCCGGATTCCTGAGAATCCTGAAACCAGGCGTGGGTGGTGCCATCGGCCTCGGTATGGGGAGCCGTGTAGCCGGTAATGAGGGTGAGGTGGCGCTGCGGCAGGCCGAAAAGCCAGCCTTTCCAGAGCACGCGGCTGCCCAGAACGACGTGGCCGGTGGTGACACCTTCAACCGGTTGGAAACCGAGCGTGCGCTGGACCAGCGGCACGCTGGTGGAGAGCGTGAAGACGCGATCGATCGGCGCGTCGATGGCGATCGTATCGTGGACGACGAGGGTGCGGTCGGTTGCCAAAATCTCTCCCGGAGTTCAGGGTACGATGCGCGCGCAGCCGGTGCATGGAGGCGTGCAGGCTGCTTCCACAGCACGGGATATGGCGCGCGGCGCTGCAGTCCGACGCAAACGGCGAACCGCCGGCGGTGGCGGCGGCGCTCGGCGGGAACGAGATTGGAGCTGTTTACTTCTGGGTCGTCTCGGCTGCAGCCGCGGCGCTGTCGTGGATGGTGGAGAGCTTCAGGATCTCCATCTCGCGCTTGCCGTTGGGGGTAACCACCGTGACGGTGTCGCCCACCTCTTTGCCCACGAGCGCGCGGCCAATGGGCGAGGTGGTGCTGATGAGTCCTTGCGTGACGTCGCTCTCTTCGCTGGTGACCAGGCGATAGGTGATGTCGATGTCCTTGGTTTCGTCATGGACCACGATGGTCGAGCCGAAGCCGACCCTGTTGTGTGGAATGTTGTCGAGGTTGACCAGCGAGAGCTCGCCCATGCGCTTTTTGAGCTGGCCAAGCCGCGCGTTCACAAACTCCTGTCGCTGCTTGGCGGAGTGGTATTCGGCGTTTTCGCTTAGGTCGCCCAGGGCGACGGCGCGCTTGATCTCGGCGGGCAGCTCGGTGGTGAGCTCATACTCCAGAACCTTGATTTCTTCTTCGAGCTTTTTGGTGATGTGCAGCATGACGGCCTGCCTTCCTGAAAAGGGATGGAGTGGTGCGCGCTGCGGAAAGCGGGCGGGGTGAGCGGCATGCCCGGACGCGAAACCCGGGACGCCTGATTCTAGCAGCGCGGCGGGGTTCTATTAGAGGTTTGCGCGATACCGGCTAAGCCGTTCTACGAGCTGACCGCTGCAGGGCATACGCCGTGAGACGAGTTTCGCCCTGAAAGCGAAACACTCCGGGGTTGCAACCCCGGAGTGATCTCGTAGAAAGGTGGTGCACCATGGGACGATCAAGGTCAAATGGCGTGAGCATCAGGTAGAAGTTCCCAGCGAATCACAAAACTGGCTAATTGATTTCGGTAGAGTCGAGTTGCCGGTTTGGTTTTGCCGGTTTGAGTATCTCAAGGTGCACGTGCGCCAGACCCCTGCGCAGGATGCCCAGCTTGTCGGCGGCAGCGGCGGACAGGTCGATGACGCGGTCTGCGTTCAGCACGCCGCGGTCGTTGATGCGCACCACGACCGATTTCGACGACGCCTCATCGGTAACGCGCACCATGGTGCCGAAGGGCAGCGTGCGGTGGCAGGCGGTAAGTTCTGCCTCATCGAAGGTTTCGCCGGAGGCTGTTTTGTGGCCGTGCAGCACGGAGCCATACCAGGAAGCCAGGCCATGCAGAGAGTTGGCCGCGGCATGGAGTGGGTTGACGGCAATCAGGCTGCGGAAGAGAGGATGCTTCGATTGCCGGGGCTTTGTGGCAGTGGCGGCAAGAGCGGCGCCGGCCGCCGCGGGTGCCGGGGCAAGCGGCTGTACCTGAGCGACGTGCAACTGGTGCACGGTGGCGACCGTTGCGGCGACGGTGGCAAGGCCGGACACGGATGCGGCCAGAAGCGCAACGGCAAACGTGCGGCGGCGGCGGGCAAGCCGGATAAAGCCTTGCAGGTGGCGCGCCGGGTGATGCAGAAGGTGGCGACCGAGAGAAGTGTGGTGGGCGGAGACGGAGGTGGCGGTGAGGAGGCCCAGGTCTTTACTGGTGCGACTGCTGATCAAGCAGATACCTGCGAGCGAAGAAATGAAAAGGAGCTTGCATTGACACGTGGTTCTATGTTGCTTTGGTCATAGGGACGTCGTTGCTCTGAGCCTTGCACGGCGCCCTTCCTGAAAGAAAACGCGCGCGGCGATTTACCGGCTTCAGCGATGTCTCTGAGCTCCCCTGTCTTCTTCGTCTTCTTTCTTTGTGTGATTGCGCTCTTCTGGGCGCTTGTCGGATCGCGGAGAGCTCAGCAAGTGGTGCTGCTGCTGGGCAATCTCTTCTTCCTTGCAAAATTCGGATTGATTTACCTATCGTTGCCTTTGGCGGCAACGGCCGATTTTGCCGTGGGACGAGGTCTCGGGAAGCCCAACGGCTTACCCGGGTACCGCCGAACCTTGGTCAGTCTATCACTGCTGCTGAACCTTGGACTACTCGCCGGCTTTAAATTGCTGCCGCTGCTGCGGGGCGATCGGTGGGGCTGGCTCTTTACGCTAAGCCTTTCATTCTACTGCTTCCAGTCGATGAGTTACACGATCGACCTGTACCGCGGCGACGCCAAGGCTGAGAGGAGCCTGTTGACTTACCTGTCTGCCGCATTATTTTTCCCCGCCATTCTGGCCGGTCCTATTCCCCGCACCGCGAAGTTGCTGCGCCAGTGGGCGAAGCCGTTTGCACTAAGTCGTGAGCAGTCCGCAGCCGCCCTGTTACTGATCGGAACGGGATTGATTAAGAAGCTGCTGATCGCGGATTATCTAGCGGAGAACTTCGTCAACCGCGTATTCGACACGCCGGCGCTATATAGCGGCATGGAAAATCTGCTGGCCGTGTATGGCTATGCGCTGCAATTGTTTTTCGATTTTTCCGGTTACTCGGATATAGCTATCGGTGTTGCCTTACTGCTTGGCTTTACGATCCCCGAAAACTTTCGAACACCCTATCTCGCGGTGAATCTGCAGGACTTTTGGAAGCGGTGGCATATCAGCTTTTCTTCATGGCTGACGGACTACTTATTCGAGTCGCTGCCGAAGAGTAGAAAATTTCCGCCACTAACTTATGGCTATGCCTTTGTGCTGACCTTCTTATTGGGTGGATTGTGGCATGGGCTGACCCTGAATTTTTTCATCTGGGGAGCACTGCACGGGGTCGGCCTGTGGTGCTTTTACCTGCTGACTCTGTGGCGGCGTTCGCGCGGCGCGGCGGCTCGGCGCGAAGGCTCAGCCGTGGGCAGGGTTGCCGGTGCGCTGCTGACGTTTCACTTCGTTTGCCTGACGTGGATTTTCTTTCGAGCGCAGGATGTCGCGACCGCAAAGCTGATGCTGCAACAGATTAGCTCGCACACCCCTGGCGTGGACAATGTGACACCGCTGCTGGCCGGCGTGATGGTGCTTGCGGCGCTGCTGCATTGCGTGCCGAGCGGGTGGTTTGCGATGTGCGCGCGTGGGTGTGACCGGCTTCCCTTCTGGCTGCAGGGCGCGGCGCTGGCGGGCGTGGTCCTGTTGATTCAGTCCTTGGCGGGGCATGGTTCCGCGGGGTTTGTGTATGGCAATTTTTAGGTTGCGCCGCGTGCGCGATTGTTTTGGCGAGATGCAACATGCGGCAAAGGTTTGGCGACGATGAACACGCTCTTTACAGGCAAGGAACTTTCGATAAAAGACGCGGGAACACCCGGCGGATTTCCGCAAAAGCCGGCGCTGGCACTTGCGACGGCTGTGGCTTTGTTGGCGGGCGCACACGTTGTAGGCGATCGCACGAAGGGGTTGGATCCGGCGATTCTGGCGAAGGCAGCCCGGCTGCACCTGTCGCACGCGCCGGTTGCCATGGCCGGGCCGATGACTGCGACGGCTTCGCTGAACGGCGCGCCGCAGACGGCTGCGATGGGGAAACGGGAAGGTGCGGTTGCACCCGCCGACAGGACCGGGAACGAGCCGAAGCACGCCGCCGTCGCGTCTGCAACGCCGCCGCTGGTGGACGACAGTGGTGCACTCGACTCGTTTTATGCCCAGCTTTGGGCGCTGCAGCAACACGGCGCGCCGCAGGTGGTAACGGTGCTGCACTACGGCGATTCGCCCACCACGGCGGACTTGATTACGGGCGACGTGCGCGCGCTACTGCAGGGGCGTTTTGGCGACGCGGGCCATGGCTTCAATCTGGCGGCCAAGCCGTGGGCATGGTACGGGCATCGCGACGTGGAGATGAGCGACAAGGGCTGGGCCAGTACGCAAAAGGACGCGACCGGCGTTGGCCGCATGAAGCAAAGCGTGTACGGCCTGGGCGGTGCGGTGTTCGCCGGTGGCGTGGGTACGCAAACGACGTACACGCTGAAGGACGCGGGCAGTGCTCCGCAGACGTCCGTGGTGGTGGACTATCTGGCCCAGCCGGGCTCGGGAACGCTGACGGTTTCGGCGAACGGCGTGGTGGAGGCAACGATCGACACGGTTGGCGCGGGCCCGGTGTCGCGCGCGGTTGCCTTGCCTGCCGGGACGAAGACCGTCACGCTGGCGGTGACGGCCGGCAACGTCCGCGTCTTTGGTGTGGATTTTCGGCGGGGTGACCGTGGCGTGGTCTACGATTCGCTTGGGCTGAACGGAGCGACGACGACGGTGATCTCGCGAACGTTCGACCCGGCGGCGTGGGCGGCGGAGTTGCAGGCGGCGAAACCATCGCTGATCGTGATCAACTACGGCACCAACGAGAGCCAGTACGCCGGCCTGGTGGACACGCTGGACAAGGAACTGCGGATGGCGATCGCCAAGGCGCGTGCCGCGGCGCCGGGCGTACCGATTCTGGTGATGAGCCCGATGGATCGCGGTGAGGGCAGCGCGACCAGCGGCATCCATACCAACCCGCAGATCCCGAAGATCGTGGCGATTCAGCAGCGCATCGCGGCCGAGCAGCACTGCGCCTTCTTCAACACGTATGCGGCCATGGGCGGCGACGGCACGGTGGGGCACTGGTACGCCGCCAGGCCGCGGCTGATGACGGCCGACCTGATTCACCCCACGCCGCAGGGTGCGGAGATAGTAGCGCAGATGTTTGTGGGCGGGCTGTATGGCGGTTTCGACCGGTGGAAGCAGGCCCACGGCATTGGGGTGGTGGCCGTGCAGGACCCGGTGCAGGCTGCCGCCCAGCGCAAGCAAGAGCTGCTGCAGAAGAAAGAAGCCGCAAGCAAGCCGCGGCCCGAGATGAAGACGAAAACCGCAGTGCGGCAGAAGATCGAACCGGCGGCAGAGGCGGCACCGTAGGGCGCGGTTGCCGGTGGCGAGAGAAACCTTCCGTCGAACCCGTGGCGATGGCATCTGAAGCTGTGTGCTGCTTCTGCTGAGCCTGACGAGTGTGTGCGCTGCCGCGACGCCGGCGGTGCTGACGGTGGTGAACCTGCGCGAATATCGCGAGCCGCCTTCGATGAAGCAAGGCGTACGGCTGCCGGCCATGACGGTGGTGGTGCCCGCGCGCAATGAGGAGGCAGGAATCGCCGCATGTATCGAAAGCGTGCTGCGGTCGGTAGGCATGACGGTGCGAGTGTTGGTGCTGGACGATGGATCGACCGATGGAACGGCTGCGATTGTGTGCGACATGGCGGCTCAGGACTCGCGGCTTTCGCTGCAGAACGCCACTTCCCTGCCCGCTGGCTGGAACGGCAAGCAGCACGCCTGCTGGCTGGGCGCGCAGGCTGCGGTAACACCGCTGCTGTGCTTTGTGGATGCGGACGTGCGTCTGGAACCGGAGGCGCTGGCGCGCATGGCGACGCTGCTGGTGCACGGCGACAGCAGACCCTGTGCACGCAACACTGTGACCGAGGTTGCGACGGCAAGCGGCGACGGGAGGCCGAGACCTGGGGCGGTTGCCCACGGGTTCGCGACGGCGCTGGTCAGCGGCTTTCCGTGGGAGCAGACGGCGACACCGCTGGAGTGGCTTCTGCTGCCGTTGATTCACTTTGTGCTGCTGGGGCTGCTGCCGATGCGGCTGCTGCGCACGACGACGATTTCCGGCTTTGGCGCAGGTTGCGGCCAGTTCCTGATGGTGGACCGCGACGCCTACTTTGCCGTCGGCGGTCATGCGGCGATCCGGGAAACGATGCACGATGGCGTGCGGCTGCCGCGGTTGCTGCGCGCGCACGGGTACGGCACGCGCCTGGCGGACCTGACGGCCTTGGCCCGCTGCCGCATGTACCATTCCGCCGCGACGACGTGGAACGGACTTGCAAAGAACGCGACCGAGGGGCTGGGGTCGCCCGGCACGATCGTGCCCATGACGCTGATGCTGGGTTTGGGACAGGTGCTGCCGCTGCCGCTGCTGGCGATTGCGGCGGTGCGTGTGATGCGGCGGCGCGATGGCGATGCGGTTTCCGGCAGAGACGTTGTGTGCATGGTGCTGGCCGCGGGTGCCGTGGCGCTAAGCTACGCACCGCGCGTGCTGCAGGCGAAGCGCTTCCACCATGCGAAACGAAGTGTGGCGCTGCATCCGATCGGCGTTGCGACGCTGTTGACCCTGCAGTGGATTGCGCTGGGGCGAAAGCTACTGGGCAGGCCCGCGACGTGGAAGGCGCGAAGCTACCCGGCGAACTGAACTACTCGGCGAATGAAGGCGGCCTGCAGTCTTCCGACGGTTACAAAATCTATAGGATTTCGGTGGAGTATATGTAGCAGCCCGCCGCCCGCCCGCTACTCTTCGGCCGTCGCAGCCAGCAGCGGAGCCACGTGGGCGATCTCTTCAAATGCAGTCAACGGGGATGCGTTCGTCGTCGGCTGCTCCGAGACGCCTCGTAGGTTGCGGTTGATGGCGCGCGTGCGGACGCCGATGTCGCCGAGGGTTTTCTGCACCGTCGACACGTTGTTTTCAACCTTCTTCATCAGGTCTTCGAACTTGCCGAACTCCGTCTTGACGCCGCCGAGAATCTTCCAGACTTCACTCCCTTTTTTCTGAATCGCGAGCGTGCGGAAGCCCATCTGGAAGCTGGTAAGAATCGCCATGAAACTGGACGGACCGGCGATGGTGACATTGCAGTTGGATTGCAGGTCAGTGTGCAGCGCGGGCCGGCGCATCACCTCGGCGTAGAGGGCCTCTGTCGGTAAAAACATCACGGCAAAGGGCAGCGTTGTCGGCGGATCGATGTACTTGCTGCAAATGCGCTTGCCTTCGGTGCGAATGGCGCTTTCAAAGGCGCGGCCCGCGCTGGCCTGCTCCTCGGGCGTGCCATGCTCGTAGGCATGTTCCAGCCGCTCCCAGTCCTCGCGCGGAAACTTGGCATCGATGGGCAACAAAACGTGGTCCCGATCGCCATCGGGAATTTTAAGCGCAAACTCCACCGACTCCTGTGACCCCGGCTTGATGCGCGCGTTGCGCACATATTGGTCGGGCGAGAACATCTGCTCCAACTGCATGCCGAGCTGGAACTCGCCGACGATGCCGCGCGCCTTGACGTTGCTGAAGACTTTTTTCAGATCGCTGACGCCGTTGGCCAGCTCTTTCATTTCGCCCAGGCCTTTTTGCACATCGCCCAGGTGAGTGGTGACCTGGCCGAAGCTCTCCGTCAGGCGGGTGTGCAGGGTGGCCTGCAGCTTTTCATCGACGGTGTGGCGCATTTCTTCCAGCTTGGCGATGTTATCGGTGTTGAGTTTGTCCAGGTTTTGCTGCAGGCTCAGGCGCAGGCGTTCTTGGTGGCCGTGTTGCGCCTCGTGCATGTCCTGCAGCTTGCTTTGCAGGGCGTTGCGCAGGGCATCGTGGCTTTGCGTGTTCTTCGATCCCAGATCGGTGAGCGTCCGGTGCAGGGTGTCGCGGTTATCGAGGCCGGTCTTTCCCGCATCTTTGAAAAACGCCTCCAGGCTGGTGGCGATGGTTTGCAGGTCGGCGTGGACGGCGGCGCGAAGCTGGTTGGCCGCGGCGGTGTTGTCGGTGCGAAAGCCGTTGAGGCCGTCGTGCAGCGTGCGGCCGAGCGTGGCGATACTGCGGGTAACTTCGTCGCGCAGGGCCGTGCTGGTGGTCTCCGCGTCTCGACGGGCGTGTGCGGCGGCTTCGGCGGCTTCGCGGCGCAGGGAGTCGATGCCATTGCGCAGACCGATATCGGTAGCCTCGGCACGTCCCTGCAGTGCGCTGATCGCCTCCGGCAGCCGCTGCAGCCGTTCATCGGGTGGTGCCGCAGCCGGCAGTTTGCGCAGCAGAAGCACCAACACGCACAACACCAGCACCACCTGCAACGCCACGACTGCCCATAGCAACATATCTGTTCGCCTTTCTTTCACTCCAGAGCATATCGCATGGGGAAGGAAGGCGACACAAACGGTAAAGGCCGAGCACGTGCCCGGCCTTACCCGTGGCGCGCTGTTACAGTTGCGGCGGCGTGGAGCCGTTGGCGGCTGTGCCGGTTGCAGGGGTTCCGCCCGGGTTCGTGTTCGATCCCGCAGGTACGGCCGAGCCATCCTGCGTCGGTGCCTTCTTTTTGTGGTGCTTGGATTTGTGCGGTGTGGTCGTACCGGCACCGCCGTTGCTGGAGTTGTCTGCACTGGTGCCGGCGCCACGCTGGTTGCCGGTGCCCTGCGTGTTTTGTGCAAAGCCGAGGGTGACGACGGTGCCGAGGGCGAGGATTGCTGCGAGACGCTGAATACGCATGGATAGATCTCCTGTTGAATGGATGCGTCGTAGTTTGCGGGGCGATGTCGCATTCACGCTCAATTCAAACGGGGTGCGACGTGGCAAAGCGGCCACATGACCGTTCAGGAACCTCAAAGCTGCACCAATGCTGGTGCAGGAAGGTACGAATGCAGGTGCGCGTACGATTCCTGCCCTCGCGTTGCTTTCCACCGTCCTATAGAATCGTCTTCTCAGCACACGATCTTTCCCGTGCTCGCCTGAACGAATATGCGCGCCGGGGATGTGGGCTGTCAGCGTGTGACAGAACACCGTGCCCCAACGGGCGGTGTGTTCGGCCGCCTCGCAAGGGCACATGTTCCAGCCCCTGAATCAAGGGGTGACAAAGCTCCGCAAGGGGCGCAGTTCGGCCGGCGCTCTTAAGCGTCTGCCAGCAGTGAGGATGGGCGTATCTTTACCGAAAAGCCGAAGGGCACCGTGAAGCCGAAGGGCGTTGCCCGTTCACAGCAGCAGAAGTCAGAAGCGGGTGCGACCGGACGTTTCTGGGCGAGCCCGTCCGCACGCACAGGATTGCGCGGCCTCGCGGCAGCCCTGCTGTTCTCTCCGCTTGCGACGATACCTGCCGTGTCGTTTGCGCAGGCACCCGCGGTCACCGCCGCTGCGCCGTCGCTGCCATTATGTGCGCCGCAGGTCATCGGCAATCGCCGTATTCCCAAGGAATCTGTCGTGGCGCGGCTGTTTTCGCACCAGGGTGACCAGTATGACGCGGCCACGGTGGAGCGCGACTTCAACCAGCTTTGGAACACCGGCTACTTTGAAGATGTGCGTATCGAGCGGGTGGACGCCGCAACCTGCACCCAGCTCATCGTGTATGTGCGCGAAAAGCCGACGATCGGCGAGATCAATTACAAAGGCCTGAACGCCGTTACCGTGAGCGATGCGCTGGAACGGCTGAAGAAGGCGAAGGTCGGCATCTCCGTCGAATCGCAGTACGACCCGGCGCGCATTACACGTGCCGAGGTAGTGTTGAAGGGGCTGCTGGCGGAGCACGGCCACCAGTTCGCCACCGTGAACTACGAGATCAAGACGATTCCGCCGGCGCGCGTGAATCTGACGTTCATCATTAAAGAAGGGCCCACCGTCAAGGTGGGCAACGTGCAGTTCGAAGGCAACCGGTCGATCCCGTCGCGCGTTCTGCGCGCCTCGATGAAGAACACGAAGCCGGTCGGCATTCCGCACAGCATCATCCTGGAGAATCTGTTCGCCCGCACCTTCGACGCGACCAAGCTGGACGAAGATGTGGAACGCATGCGCCAGGCGTACCGCGAGCGCGGCTACTTCAAAATGCAGCCGGGTGAGCCCGCAACGCAGGTGCGCAATTCCGGCGGCATCAATCCATTTACGCTACGGCCCAGCACGGGCAAGCGCATCGATATCCGCATTCCGGTGGAAGAGGGCGACCGCTACCGGCTGGGCGGTCTCAACTTTACCGGGTACGACAAGACCAAGTTCGCCGCCGCCGCGCTGCGTGGACAGTTTGCCCAGAAAGACGGCGAGTTCTTCAACGCCACGCTCTTCGGCAAGGGGCTGGAGAACCTGCGCAAGGGTTTCGGTTCGGCTGGCTACATCAACATGGTGGCCGCGCCGGTGCCACGGTTCGATGAGGCGAAGAAGCAGATCTTTCTCGACATCGATATCGATGCGGGCAAGCAGTTTTTCGTCAGCCGCATCGAGTTCAGCGGCAACACCATCACGCGCGACCGTGTGATTCGCCGCGAGCTGCTGCTGGAAGAGGGTCAGCAGTACAACAACCAACTCTGGGAGCTGTCGATCCTGCGTCTGAACCAACTCAACTACTTTGAAGCCTTGAAGGCCGATCAGGATAGCGAAACGCGCACCAACGCCGATGAAGGCACGGTCGACCTGCTGCTGAAACTGAAGGAAAAAGGCAAGAACTCTATCGGCCTGAATGGCGGTCTTTCCGGTCTTTCCGGTTCGTTCATCGGCCTGAACTATGAGACGAACAACTTTCTTGGCCTAGGCGAGACGCTGTCGCTCAACGCCAACGTGGGTGACCTTTCACGCAGCGTGACCCTGGGCTTTAACGAGCCGTACTTCCGCAATAAGCCGGTGTCGCTGGGCTTTCAGGTCTTTGCGCAAAAGTACGATTACAACCCGGCGAAGAGCTACAGCACCACGGGCGCGAGCGCGAACCTGAGCAACGCGCAACAGTCGCTGCTGACGAACTACAACCAGTCGTCGACCGGCCTGACGCTGACGGTGGGCTACCCGATTCGCCGGTCGTTCAAGCGGCTTGGCCTGTCGTACGCGCTGCAGCGCTCGAACATCACCACGTTCAACGACAACACACGGAACGTGTTCCAGACGTTGAACTTCCGCAGCGGTGTCCAGTCGAACAATTCGCTGGACGGCATTCTGTCTTCCATCCTGACGCCGAGCTTTACGTACTCGTCGGTGGATAGTGCGCAGGGGCCGCACCGCGGCCGCGATTTTAACGTGTCGGTGCAGGTGGCCGGCGTGGGCGGCAACGTGAAGTACTTCTCGCCGATCGCCAGCATTCGCCAGTTCTACCCGATGAAGGGTTTGCGGGTGAGCCGCGAAGGCCATAACGTGCTTGGTATCCGCGCGCAACTCGCTCATTCTGAAGGCTTCGGAGGCCAGGTTGCACCTCCGTTCAACCGCTTTTATTCCGGCGGTGAATCGGAACTGCGTGGCTTCGACATCCGCTCCGGCGCGCCGTATACCTTCATTCCGACGCGTGTCCAGTTCAACCTCACCAACCCCGATGGCAGTCTGGTATATCGCGACCCGACCAACTCCGCAAATGGAAACCTGACGATTCCGTTGCCGATTTACCGCCTGGTGCAGGTGGGTGGCGACACATCGTTCACCAGCAACCTGGAATACCGCATTCCGCTGGCACCGCAGGTCACGTTCTCATTCTTTACGGACTTCAACCTGACATTCGATGTCGTGAAGAGCCAGTTGCGTCAGAGCGTGCTTGGGCAGGCGCAGATCAACAGCCCGCTGTACGGCTGCCCGACCATCACCAATAACGCCTGCAGCGGCGGTCAGCAGATTAAGTTCCCGAGTCTGCTGCAGACGGCACACGGCACAAATCTGGTACCGCGCATGTCCAACGGTGCCCAGATTTCGGTGATTCTGCCGATTGTGAATGCGCCGTTCCGCATCTTCTACGCGTATAACCCTCTGCGTCTGTACGAATCGCTGCCGCAGCAACTGGCGGTGCCGCTTACGGGAGCCAACAATTTC
Source organism: uncultured Granulicella sp. (assembly GCA_964658865.1). GTDB lineage: Bacteria > Acidobacteriota > Terriglobia > Terriglobales > Acidobacteriaceae > Terriglobus. The sequence goes on along the minus strand of CBAAAH010000003.1, from coordinate 9,619 downwards.
CGTTCTCTGTTTCCGGCGGGTAGTGCGGGCGACTTTACTTACGCGCAGGCACTGCAGCTTTACGGCGCGAACTACGTTCTGCGGGAGCCACGCAAAACGATTCGTCTCTCGGTCAGCACGACCTTTTAGCAGACCGATCCACGGCAAAGAACGGCACCCTGTTAGAGGTGCCGTTTTTTATGCGCGCAATGTCCGGCTTACTGTGTGCTGGTTTCAAAAGCAATGGGTTCGATGCGGCCGAGCAGGAACGCATAGGCTCCGACGCCTACGAGCAGATACGCTGCGGCGATGTAGAACGCCAGGCGGAAGTTGCCGGTCGCGGAGATGGTGAGACCCGTAACGATGGGTGCGGCAATGGCCGAGATCTGGCTGGCGAAGTTGATGATGCTGCCCACCCTGCCGGTACTCGCATTGGGAACGAGCAGCGCGGGAATGCTCCACGCGACCGGCGCGGTGACGGCAAGGCCGCCGATGGCGATAGAGATCAGGGCCAGGGCGGCGAACGCGGTATGGGCAAAGGCACCGTCAAGGATGCCGAGGCCGCACAACATGCCTAGAATGAGTGCAATCCGGCGAACGCGGCTGCTGTCATACCCTTTACGAATGAGTGTATCGACAAGCAGCCCACCCAGCAGCAGGTCTGTTGCGGTCGCAACCAACCAGGGTGCTCCCGTGTACAGGAAAGACTGCCGCGAGGAGAGATGCAGACCCTGCCGCAGGTAGGTGGGCAGCCACGTAAGCAGGAGATAGAACACATAGTTATAGCTGCCAAAGCCGAGGGCAAGACCCAGCACCTTGCGCTGCAGCAGAAGGGTCGGTAGAGACGGTGCATGGTTGCCGGTAAGCGGGCCGGCGACGGTGCTGCTGAGGCTAAAGCGTTTCAGCGGCTCTCGATAGAGGACGGCGAACACCAGCAGATATGCCAGCGAGAGCGCCGCCGTGAACCCGAAGGACATGCGCCAGCCCACGCGCAACAGCAGAAAGCCAAGCAGCGGAACCCCGATAGCATTCGCAAACTTGGCCGCACTGTCGAAAATCGCCGTGGCGAGGGAACGTTCACCCAAAGGAAACCAGGCACCCACGGCCTTGGCGTTTGCCGGAAATGTGGGTGCTTCGCCGACACCGAGCAGCAGGCGCGCGGCGAAAAAGAAGAGAATGCCGGGTGCCACCGCCGCCGCAAGCGATGCCACGGCCCAGACTGCAATCGAGGTCAGCGTAACTTTGCGAACGCCGAGGCGGTCGAGCAGTACGCCTGTCGGCAACTGGCAAAGCGCGTAGGTCCAGGAATATGCGGCGGAGAGCTGGCCGAAGGTGGTGGCGGAGATACCGAAGTCGTGGACCAGTGCCTCGTGCGAGACCGAGAGGTTTACCCGGTCAAAGTAATTGACCAGAACGCCCGCGCCGAGCAGCAAGCCGATCGTCCAACGGTAGCGATCGGGAGCGGCATCATCGGTCGGCGAAAGGGGTTGTGCATTGACGGGCATGCCGCCCAGTGTAGCGAAGTCCCGGGCGTTTCCGCTCCTAGCGGGCAACAAAGACGAGGAAGTAGTCCTGACCGTCTGCCTTGGTGAAGTCATAGTGCTCGATCTCACGGAAGCCTGCGCGTGTCATCTCGTGTTCCACCACGGAGCGTTGCAGGCCATGATCGCTGCCGGTACCGTTTCTATCGATGATGCCGACGCGGGCACCGGGACGGAGCGCCGGCTGCAGGTTGCGCAGAAAGGCCGAAGTGTCCGCGATCTCGTGGTAGACCTTCAGCAGCAGAACGGCGTCGATGGTGCCGGGCAGCAGCCTGGGATCGCTGGGTGTTCCAAGCGTGGGTTTCACGTTGCTGAGCTGCTCCTGGATGGCTCGTCGCTCGATCGCGCCAATGTACTGGGGATTGATGTCTTCGGCGTACACGATACCGTCCGCCCCAACGCGACGTGCCGCTCGCACAGCAAACCAGCCGCCTCCCGCGCCGATGTCGGCCACGGCCTTGCCCGGCGTAATGTGCAGAATGTCCATGACACGATCAATCTGGAGGTTTTTCGCGCGATCCGGTGACTCGAAAATGCCCAGGTCACCCGCGTAAGGCGTACTGGTGGGGTGCGCTGTGCCCGCCGGTTGCTGTGCGGGCAGCAGCATGGCAACCACAAGGGGCACGACGGAGCAGGAATGAAGAACGCGCGCGAAAAGCATGATCTTTTGGACGCAGAATGCGGCAAGTGCGTCGCATCCGCTCTCTTCCCCGGTTTCACGTTTACCGATCGAGGTCGTCCAGGACGCCAACGCACTCATGCGCAATCTGCAGGCCTTCTTCTGAGGGCATGGCCCAGACCGCAAGCCGCGAGTCGCTGGCCGAAATGCGTGCCTCACCCGAGCATGCCTTTGTGTTCACCTGATCGTCGAGCACAATCCCCGCGAATTCCATCCCGTCACAAACGCTTTTGCGAATGGCGGGCGAATCTTCCCCAATACCAGCGCCGAAGATCACTGCCTCAGCGTTGGGCAGCGCGGCAAGGTACGCACCCACAGCCAGGCGAACACGGTAGCTGAACATGGCCAGGGCCAACCGTGCCGGAGCGTCATCCTGCTTCACCAACACGCGCGTATCCAGGTTCCCGCCGATGCCGAGCAGGCCGCTCCGCTTGTTCAGGATGTCCATGGCTGCGGCGATGTCGATGCCCTGCTTGCGCATGAGCACCTCCACGATGGCCGGGTCGATGCTGCCGGATCGCGAACCCATCATCAGTCCTTCCAGGGGGGTTAGGCCCATGGTGGTGTCAATGCTGCGGCCCTGCTGGATGGCACAGGCAGAGGAACCACTCTCCAGGTGCAGGGTAATAATGGAGACCTGCTCGGGCGACTTTCCCTGCAACTCCGCGTAGCGCTCCAGCATGTAGCGGTGAGACACGCCATGAAAGCCGAACTTGCGAATACCGTGGCGATCTGCCGTTTCGCGGGGAATGGGATAACGCCACGCCACCTCTGGCAGGGTACGGTGAAACGCCGTGTCAAAGGTTACGGCGACGGAGTGGTTCGGGAGCGTGACCGTAACGGCATCGATGATGGCAAGAGAGTTCCTGTTGTGCAGGGGCGCGAGCTCCTCCAACGCCTCAATCTTCTCGCGAACCGGGCGATCGTATCGTGCAGCGCCAGGGAATGCCGTCCCGCCATGCACGACGCGGACCCCAATTGCCTCAATCGTTTCCAGGATCTTGTGCGGCTGTCGACGTATCCAGTCGATCGCGTGCTGAGTCGCCTGCGTCATGTCTTGCACGTCCACTTCTTCGTGGTGCACCGTTTTGCGACCCTGCAGGATGGTGAGCATGGCGGCCTTGCCGAAGTTCTCGATCGCGCCACTCAGGATGGTGGCTCCACCGCTCGCATAGCGCTGACCTGCCTTGGTATCCACCACCTGAAACTTGAGGGAGTTACTCCCGGGATTGAAGACCAGAACGCGCATGGTGGATTCGATGCGGATGGAAGCACGCGGCGTTTCCAGCAATCTTTTTACAATGGAAAGATGTCACTTCGTTTCGACCTGCACGGCACTGCTGGCAATGCGCGCCGGGCCACGCTGCACCTGCCGCATGGCCCGGTGCAAACACCCGTGTTTATGCCCGTGGGAACCGCTGCCAGCGTCAAATCCGTTCCGCAGCAAACGCTGGAAACCCTTGGTGAGGATGGAGCAGGCGCCGAGATCATCCTCGCGAACACGTATCATCTATATCTCCGTCCGGGTCACGATCTGATCGCGCGATTGCGCGGCGTGCACAAGTTCATGAGCTGGGAGCGGCCCATGCTGACGGACAGCGGCGGCTTCCAGGTATTTTCGCTGGCGGCCTTGCGTAAGATTACTCCCGATGGTGTGGAGTTTCGCTCACACCTGGATGGGTCGAAGCACTTCTTTTCGCCGGAACACTCCATGGATGTGCAGATCGCTCTAGGGGCCGATGTTTGCATGGCTTTTGATGAATGCACCGAGCACCCAGCCACCTATGAACGCACCCGCGACAGCATGGATCTGACGCATGCGTGGGCAGCCCGTTCGCTGGCACATTTCCGTGCAAATGCGCATCGGGTGCCGTGGTTTGCAGAACGCGGGGAGCAGCGGCAGAGTCTGTACGGCATCGTGCAGGGCGGCATGTATAAGGACCTGCGCGCGGAAAGCGCCGCTCGCCTGGTGGAGATGGGTTTCGATGGTTACGCCATTGGTGGCCTTGCCGTGGGCGAACCGCGGGAGGTGACACGGGAGATCATTGAACACACCCTTGCCCTGCTGCCGAAAGACAAACCACGGTACGTCATGGGCGTCGGCTATCCCGATGAAATCATCGAATATGCGCGCATGGGGGTGGACCAAATGGATTGTGTGCTGCCGACCCGTGCCGCGCGGCACGCGCTTCTCTTCACCAGCGAGGGAAGGCTGAATATTGGCGCCAAACGCTATGCCGAGGATGCAGGCCCGCCAGACGCGGCCTGTACCTGCAGCACCTGCCGTCGGTACAGCCGGGCCTATCTACGACACCTGTTCCGCACGGGTGAGCCGCTGGCCGCGACTCTGGCCAGTGTTCACAACCTATCGTTTTACCTGGACACCATGCGTCGCCTGCGGGTGGACCTGGATGTTGCCACTCGTGGCTCGAACACAGGTACAGGTGGTTGAATCCACGGCTGCAAGGACGGCCCGGGACTCTGCCGTACACTCATAGTCGCATGCTACGCCGACCCCGTATTGCCATTCCCGTGCCCACATCCTTCGATCCTGCCTATAACGCGCAGTCCTGGCCGGAGTACGCCGCCGCGGTCGAGCGAAGTGGGGCCGAAGCTGTCCGGGTGGAACTGAACGAGACCCTTCCCACGGTGATGGACGGCGTGCTGCTTCCCGGCAGCGGCGCGGATGTGCTGCCGTCGCGTTATGGGCACGCCGCACAGCCCGAGACAACACCTGCAGACGCGCAGCGTGAGGCAATCGATCTGGACCTGCTACACCGTGTGGAGACGCAGGGTCTGCCGCTGCTCGCGATCTGCTTTGGGCTGCAATCTCTCAATGTGCATCGAGGCGGAACGCTGGTGCAGGACCTGGCATCGCTGCCGGTCAACCATCGCGCAGGCCGCCCAGTGTTGGACGCCCACTCAGTCGTGTTTGCAGAGCATTCCAGGCTGGAATCCGTCGCGGCGGGGCTTGCCCTGTCGGCACCGCGCTGGATGGTGAATTCGAGTCATCACCAGGCGGTCGGTGCGGTGGGAGAAGGTCTTGTAGTGGCATCACGATCTGCGCAGGATGGCGTGATTGAAGCCTTGGAAGACCCGGCACACCCTTGGTTAGTGGGTGTCCAGTGGCACCCGGAACGCACCTTTGATCACAGCTCGCTTTCCCGGTCCATCTTCGACCAATTCGTCGACGCAGCCAGAAAGCGCATGCGGTGAGTACGCCGACGCACGAACGTGTCCAGCGACTGCTGGAACCCTATCTGCGGCAGCCTTTGCCGCTGGATGCGATCGGTCGAATGCTGTCGTATCTCAACGTTTTTCAACGCTGGAGTGCGCGCACGAACCTGACCACCGTCACCGATCCAGAAACGGTAGTACAGCGTCACTTTGGCGAGGGAATTGTGCTGGCGCAGGTCCTGAGACAGTTCCACTCGTTGCTCGACCTTGGATCGGGTGCGGGCTTTCCAGGATTGCCGATTGCCACGGTCTATCCATTCGCAAAGGTGACTCTGGCGGAATCGCAAAAGAAGAAAGCGGCTTTTCTGAAAGAGGCGGTCGAAGAGATGGGCCTGAGCGTCGAGGTGTGGGCGGATCGCGCAGAAAAGCTGCCGGCGGATCGAAAGTTCGAAGTCGTCACCCTGCGCGCCGTCGACAACATGCCTCGGGCTTTGCAAGCGGCGCATGCCTTGCTTCTGCCTACCGGCAGGCTGGCGTTCTTTGTTGGGCAACGCGAAAAGGTGAATTTGCCACCTGGCGATTGGGTGCAGGCGGAGACCATTGCTGTCCCAAACTCTCCTGGGCATCTTGTCGTGGCACAACTTGCGCCGTAGTGTTCCACGTGGAACAAAGATCGAAAAACGTCGGCAATGTTCCACGTGGAACTTTGCTACGTTCCTCAAGTTTGATCTACCGCGCCGCGTCCGCTACTCTGCAGAAGCCCCATGCAAACTCAATCGAAGCAACCCGATCCCCCGGCAAAGATTATCGCCATCGTCAATCAAAAAGGGGGAGTCGGTAAATCCACGACCGCCATCAACCTTGCCGCGGCGCTGGCGCTTGAACTTCTGCCTACTCTTTTGGTGGACTGCGATGCCCAGGCCAACAGCAGCGGCGGTGTCGGCATCGCCCGCGACGAAGCGCGCAGCTCCACCTACGACGTAATGATGGGGGAATGCCCGGCCCACGAAGCGATCCTGCCCACATCCGTTCCAGGGCTCAGCATTTTGCCTGCCAGCAAAGCGCTTATTGGCGCAAATTTCGACTTAGCCCAGCAATCGAACCGGGAGTTCCGTCTGCGAGATGCTCTTGCGCCGGTCCGCGGCAACTATCGCTTCATCCTTCTGGATTGCCCGCCGTCGCTTGACCTGCTGACGCTGAATGCGCTTTGCGCCGCGGAAGGCCTGCTCGTCCCCACTCAGGCGGAATACTTCGCGCTTGAAGGCATCAGCGAACTCATGAGTACGCTTGATCGCGTTTCTGCCACCTTTAATCCTGAACTCGCGTTGGAGGGTGTCCTGCTTACCATGTTCGATCCTCGAACTTCTTTGACGCAGCAGGTTGCGGAAAACCTGAAGAGCTTCTTTGGCGAAAAGCTGTTCAAGGTCACCATCCCGCGCAACATCCGCTTGGCAGAAGCACCGAGTTACGGGGAGCCTGTCATTACCTACGACCCGAAGTCGCGCGGTGCCGAAGCGTACCAGGAACTTTCGCGTGAACTCCTGCAGCGTAACGGCATCTCCAGCCCTCGCCAGGCGCTACTCAAGGAAAATCGTGAGAAGCACAAGCCGGAAGTTCGCTTCTGGCCTTATAACCGATGAAGGATCCCGCAACCATGTCCACCGCTACTCCTGATCCCAAACGCCGCGCGCTTGGCCGCGGCCTTGAATCCCTCCTTCCCTCCCGGCCGGCTGCACCCGCACCCAGCGGAACGGCGCTGGAGCTTGCGCTGGACGCCATCGAGCGCAATCCTTATCAAACGCGCAGCAGCTTTGACGAAGCCGCTCTCGCCGAACTCGCGCAGTCCATTGCCGCGACGGGGGTGGTGCAGCCCATTGTTGTCCGCGCGCTTACGCCGGGCAGGTACCAGTTGATCGCCGGCGAACGCCGCTGGCTCGCTTCGCGCATCGCGGGAAAAACGACGGTACCCGCAGTTGTCCTGGTCGCCTCCGACGAGCAGACGATGGAAATGACCATCGTTGAAAATCTGCAGCGTGCCGATCTGAATGCGATGGAACAGGCACGCGCCTACGAACGGCTCGGGCGGGAGTTTCAGCTCACCCAGGAAGAGATGGCGCGTCGAACCGGCAAAGATCGTGCGTCCGTTGCAAACTTCCTTCGTTTGCTTCGTTTACCGGCGGTTGTGCAGCATCGCGTCGAAGCAGGAGAGCTTTCCTTCGGCCACGCTCGCACCCTGCTCGCGCTTGAGACCGAGCAGCAGATCGTTGCAGCCGCGCAAAAAGTCAGCGCGCTTTCCATGTCAGTTCGTGCCACGGAAACCTACATTAAGGGTCTGCTCGACCCGGAACGAAAGATCGGCAAAATTGCTCCGCTGGAACCGGAGATCGATCCGAACGTCAAAGCCGCACAGCTCCAAATCCAGCGCGCGATTGGATTCAAAACCCAGATTGAAGACAAAAATGGCAAGGGACGCGTCATCATCGAATATGCCAGCCTGCAGGATTTCGACACGCTGCTGGAGATGTTTACCCGATGATGCCGACTTTTATGCGCGCAACACCCTTTGAATACCGGCACCGTTACCTGGTCCACGGCATCATCTACACGTTCGGCCTTGCCGCTCCGTGGCGTCTTCCGGTGTGGGGCTTCCTTCAGAACGGCAGCACCTGGTTCCTGGCCAGCAACGCACTCGCGAAGCCGACCTATCAAAACTTTGCGCTCGATTGGAACGGGATTCTCCTGATAGCAATTGCATTTGCGGCTGTAGGGGCATGGCTGCGTACCTGGGGCGCCGCTTACCTCGGCGCATCGACCGTGCATCGCGGCGCAATGGAGGGTGATCGCGTCGTTGCGAGCGGCCCATACCGCTACACACGCAATCCTCTGTATTTAGGCACGATCTGCAACACCATTGCCGTTTGCACACTGATGCGTCCGGAAGCTGCGTGCCTCACCCTTGCGCTCATCGTGATCGTGCAATATCGCCTGATCGGTCGTGAAGAACCATACCTTGCCGAGCAAATGGGTGAAGCGTATCTCAGCTACAAGCAGGCGGTGCCCAGGCTGTTTCCCACGTTGCGCACTCGTCTTTCCAGTTCGGGCATCAAGCCACGCTGGAAGCAGGGACTGCTCAGCGAAATTTATGTCATTGGGTGTGCCCTCAGCTTTGCGGCACTCGGGTGGTCCACCGGCTTTGCGTGGGAAACCACAATCCTGCATGTGCTGCAGGGCATCGTCGTTGCCCTTGGCCTGTCTGTCGTGGCTCGCGCCTACATTCCCAAGGCGGAAGTTTAGAGCGTGGCCGCAGCACAAAAGGCACGCAGAGGTAGCATCTGCGTGCCTTTTGCGTTGCGCCGCTACAGTGCGCGTTTTGCCTCGAGTACCCGTTCCCTGGCCTCGTCCGCAGTCTGTCCTACCGCACTTAAGTGGCCCATTTTCCGACCTTTTCGGGGTTTTAATTTTTCGTACAGCGTCAAGCGAACCCCGGGAACAGCCAGTGCCGCATCGAACCGGGGTTCCCGTTCGCTTCCGTCCGCATTCAGCCAAATGTCTCCCAGCAAGTTGGAGATTGCGGCTGGCTGTACCAGATCCACCGCGCCCAGCGGTAGATCGCACATCGCCCGGATCGCCTGCTCAAACTGTCCGGTCATGCACGCCCGGTCGGAACCGTGGTAGCTGTTGTGCGGCCTTGGGGCGAGCTCATTCACCAGCAGTTCCCCTGCCGTCGTCACAAACATCTCCACCGCCAGCAGGCCTTCCAATGCAAAGGTCTCCGCGATTTCACGCGCAATGGCCACAGCACGCCCACTGAGCGCGTCGGGAATCGATGCCGGAATCACGCTCCAGCTCAGAATCTGTGCCTCATGAAAGTTCTCTGCCGGCGGATAGACCCGCACCTCGCCGCTAGGGGAACGCGCCACCATCACGCTGATTTCGCGTTCCAGATCGAGTGCCGCCTCCGCGACGCATGGACCACGGCCTACATCTTCCCACGCATCGCGAAGATTTTCCAGTGTTGCGGGTCCGTCGAACCCGAGCTTCGCCTGCCCTCGCCCGTCATATCCGCCCGTTGCGGATTTCACGAACACCGGCCCGCCAAGTGCCTCTACCGCCTCCGCCAGATGCTCCGGCGATCGCACCGCATGGTACCGGCCCACGGGGAAGCCGTGCTTAAACAACCAGTCCTTTTGCTCGATCCGATCCTGAATGACGCCCATCATCGCGGCACCCGGCCGCATCGGCG
>CBAAAH010000002.1:0-32212 GCA_964658865.1 uncultured Granulicella sp. | reverse complement strand
ATGGGTGTGCCGGACGACATGGAAAACCGTCCCGCCATCTTCTCCGTTCAGAGCACGCACAAGATGCTGGGTGCTTTTTCCATGGGGTCGATGGTGCACATCAAGTTGTCGGATCGCGCGCCGATGGACTTCGACCAATTCAACGAAGCCTTCATGATGCATGGCACCACATCGCCGTTCTACCCCCTCATCGCGTCGCTGGATGTGGCCGCGGCCATGATGGACGAGCCCGCTGGCCCCACGCTGATGAACGAAACGCTGATCGACGCGTTCAGCTTTCGCCAGGCCATGAGCTCGGTTGCGCGCCGTCTGTGGGCGGAGTCGGAGAACGGCGAGGGCTGGTTTTTCGGTATCTACCAGCCGCAGTATGTCACCGATCCCGCGACCGGCGAGCAGATCCTGTTTGAGGACGCGGAAGACGATCTGCTGGCCAACGAGCCGAGCTGCTGGACGCTGAAGGCGGGCGATAGCTGGCACGGCTATCCCAACGACGGCTCACCCGACGATTACTGCATGCTCGATCCGGCGAAGGTGACGATCCTGACGCCCGGCGTGGACGCGCAGGGTGCCGTCGCAAAGTGGGGGATTCCCGCGACGATCCTGACGGAGTTTCTGGACGCGCGCCGTGTTGAAATCGCGCGCACCGGAGACTACACCGTACTTGTGCTGTTCTCCATCGGCACGTCGAAGGGGAAGTGGGGCAGCCTACTCGAAAATCTGTTCGAGTTTAAGCGGCTATACGACACCGAGGCGATGCTGGACGAGGCGCTGCCGGAGCTGGTGCAGCGGTTCCCTGGACGCTATCGCAAGCTGTCGCTCAAGGAACTGTCCGACCAGATGCACGAGGCGATGGTCGAGCTCAATCTTGTCGGCCTCGTGAATGCCGCGTGCGACGAGGATTTCGATCCGGTGCTGACGCCGGCGCAGGCCTACCAGAAGCTGGTGCGCAACGAGACCGAGCGCATTCCGTTTACCGAGATGCCGGGCCGCATTGCCGCCGTCATGCTGGTGCCGTACCCGCCGGGAATTCCCATGTCCATGCCGGGCGAGCGCCTGGGCGGGCCGGATTCGCCGGTCATCCGGCTGATCCTGGCAATGGAGCAGTTCGGCAAGCAGTTCCCGGGCTTTGAGCGCGAGGTGCATGGCATCGAAGTCGATGGCGACGGCACCTACTGGATGCGCGCCGTGATCGAGGAAGAGGGCAGAAAGCCCGGGTCGTCCAGCTTCAGCCACGAGCCCATGGTCGACGTACCCAGTCTGCCGGATCGCCCGGTGCGGCGGTCGACCGAGTAAGTTCCTGCTTCAAAGAAACAGGGAAGCCATCCAACAAGGATGGCTTCCCTGTTTTGTAGGTCCGATGGCTTATTGCAGCACAGCCACGCCGTAGCGCGGCAGCGTCACCGTCGACACGGAAGCGCCGGTCAGCACATCTTTCATCGGCGAAGGCAGGGGAATGGTCGCGGGTTCGGCGGCGTAGTTCGTCAGCAGAACGATGCGCTTACCCGTGCCGCTGCGGATTGCTACATCGACCGTCGCGGGCAGGCCCGGCAGCACTGTTTGGATGCCGCTGGTCTCCAGCATCCATGAAGCGGCGTGCTGCAAGACCTCACCACTCAGCGCAGCGCCCACGTAGGTGATGCGGCCCTTGCCGACCACCCGCGTTACCGCCGCCGGTTGGCCGTCCAGCCAGCCGTTACTGGTGCCGTAGCGCAGCAGCACCTGTGCGTCCGGCGCGGTGACGTGCAGTTGCTCGGCCCACACTGTGTCTTCGCCGGTGCCCCATGTGCCCTCGACCGGCACGGGTTTTTCCAGCGCGTACCACTGCTCCACGCGCGCGCCCAGCAGCGGCAACAACGGTCCCGGCTGGCGCTGCGGAAACAGCGTATTGTCCTCATCCTTCATGGCGGAGCGTTGAGTCAGGACGAGGTGCCCGCCACCGCGCACATACGCCTCCAGGTTGGCTGCCGCCGCTGGCGTCAGCACGTTGAGCGCGGGTGCGACGACCAGCTTGTAGCGGCTTAGAGGCGCGATGTCCTGAACGATATCCACCGACCGCGCGAGCTGCCGCAGCGGCCTGTACACACCAACCAGTGCGGCCACAGGATCGAATGCCTTGTTGTGCCGCTGCCAGTTGATCGCCCAGCGGCTGGGGTAATCCTGCAGAATCGCAACCTCGGACTGCACGGTCGTCCCCGCCAGCGCCGGCCCGGCCTTGGCAAATTCCGCGCCGATCCGGCTGACCTCGTCGTACAGCGGAACCGGCGTGCCGTCCGCGCCGACGAGCGTGCCGTGATACTGCTCCTGGCCGTTCAGCGCGCTGCGCCATTGCCAGTACTCCACCGCTTCCGCGCCGTGGCCGATGGCGTGCCAGGCCATGGCTCGAACTTCGCCTTTGTCCAGCATATTGTTGTCGGCGGACCAGTTCACCATGCCCGGCTGCGTCTCCATGATCCAGAAGTTTTTACGCAAAAAGCCTCGGGTCAGGTCGTGCGCCGCGCCGTTGCGCACCGGGTCCAGGTGGCCGGTACCCACGTAGTCGTCCCACGCGGAGAAATCCAGATCCTGCGACACGGTGTAGTGGTCGTACTTGTCGAACCAGCCCATCGTGTTCGTCGTGATGATCTGCCGAGGCTCGCTGTGGGCGCGAATGGCATCGATCTGCACCCGGTCGTACCCGCGCCAGGTGTCGCTCACGAACTCCTTCCAGTTCAGCAGCAGACCGGGGTTGCCGTACTCCTCCTGAATGGGAATCTGCGTCCAGTCCTGGTACGTCTCGCTCCAGTAGCTCGTCGTCCAGCGCGCGTTCAAGTTATCGAGCGTTTTATATTTGGTCTTCAGCCATGCTTGAAACTGCGCGCGGGTATCGGCACCGTAGCTCTCTTCGCCGATCTCGTTGTCCAATTGCCACGCGATCACGTTGGGGTCGTGGCCGAATCGCTCGGCCATCTTGGTGGAGATCTTTGCCACCATCTCGCGGTACTTCGGGCTGCTGAAGTTGAACTGCTGGCGATTGCCGTGCTCGTCCTTGCGGCCGTCTTCCATGGTGCGCATGGTGTCGGGGTAGGTGCTGGTCAGCCACGCCGGCGGTGCGGCTCCCGGCGTTCCTAGCACGATGGCGATGTGGTGCTTTTCCGCCGCGCGAATGGCATGCGCCAGCCAGTCGAGCTGGACATTGCCCTCGGTCGGCTCCATGCTGCTCCACGCAAACTCACCCACGCGCGTGAAGGTGATGTGGGCCTGTTCCATGAGCGCCAGGTCGGCGTCCCAGCGCGACTCCGGCCACTGCTCCGGGTACCACGCGGCACCCAGCATAAGTGGTGGGGTGCGCGGCTGAGGCGGTAGTGGCGCCTGTGCAGCGGCGACAGTCGCGGCAAGGGTAAGCATGCCCAGACCGGCCGAAACTTTATGAAAAACTCCGAGGGTGAGGGAAGCAGGCGACAAAGCAAATCCTCCGGAAAAAGGCCGTGAGAGCAGGCCACCGAAGTATAGCGAATCTTGTTGAAAGCGGTTTCATGCGGCCCTGGAAATTAGCTTGGACGAATGGAAAATGCCGGCGTCTAAGCCGTGTCTTGTTCAACTGACGTTTTCTATCTCGGCGGCTAAAGCCATTGCGAAGAAAACAGGATTTGAATCCCCGATGCTGCGCTTAGAACGAAGCTTTGTGGCGGAGGGAGAGGGATTCGAACCCCCGTTGGACTTTCGCCCAAAGCGGTTTTCAAGACCGCCTGTTTCAACCACTCACACATCCCTCCGCAGGGTGGCTGACGTTGATGCTAGCAGTTTCTGCCGTAGCCGGACACAAGAACTCTGCGACCGGGTTGCCATGGGCGCCGTCTAACGCAGGCGAGGGCAAACGGGCCCGCACCACGGGGTAGCATAACAACAGTGCCGACGAATAATCCGCAGAACGCCAGCTTTCAACGCACGCTCAACTCGGCGAAAACCACCATGGTTTTTTCCGAGACGCTGCAGCTTGCGCTGGACAGCTTCAAGGCGAGCAAGGTGCGTTTTCTGCTCACCATGCTGGGCATGGTCATCGGTTCGGCGTCCATCATCCTGGTGGTGACGGTGGGTCTGACCGGCCGGCAGTACGCGCTCGATACCATCAGCAGCCTCGGCCCCAACCTGGTGGAGATGCAATACAACGGCGGCAACACGACCGGCCCCAACAACACCAGCACGCCCGACTACATGACGCGCGAGGACGAAGCGGCGGTTGACGCCGAGGTTCCCGGCATCGCATACTCCTCGCCCATGCTGGAGTCGCATTCGTCCATCAGCATGGGAAACGGCATTTCGAAAGAGGCGCTGCTGCTGGGCGTCTCGCCGCGCTACAAGGATGTGCGCAACCTTGCCGTAGTTGCCGGACGGTTTTTCGACGACCAGGACGCCGTCGCGCATGAGAAAGTCTGCGTGCTGATCGAGCCGTTTGCAAAGGCGCTCTATGGCACCGACGATGCGGCGATCGGCAAGTCCTTCGCGATCCACGGCATTCCGTTCACGGTTGTGGGCGTGGCCAAGCTGCGCATCTCCGACTTCGGCCAGTCCGAACTGTCGGACCAGACGGCACTGATTCCGTACCCGGTCGCGCGCTACTTCACCGGCAGCGATGCGGTAAAGGAAATCTTCTTCACCATCGCCAATCCGCTCGACGTAATCCACGATTCGTCCCGCATCACGGAAATCATTCAGAGCCGCCACAAGCCGACCAGCGTGTATCACGCGCAGACGCTGGTGGACGTGCTGGACGCAGCCGGAAAAATCGCCACCGCCCTGACGTATGTTTTGGCGATTGCCGCGGCAATCACGCTGGTCGTCAGCGGCGTCGGCATTATGAATAGCATGCTGGCCAACATTACGGCGCGTATTCGCGAGATCGGCATCCGCAAGGCTCTGGGGGCAACGAAACGCGAAATCCGTATGCAGTTTTTGACCGAGGCGGTATTTTTATCGCTGAGCGGAGGCGTCGTCGGCACGGTATTGGGTCTGGCGCTGCCGCTGTCGGTGAACCTGCTCACGCCGTTTCACATTCCGGTGTCCATCTGGTCGGCCATCATCGCGCTCAGCACCAGCATGTTGGTCGGCATCGTTTTCGGTACTGTCCCGGCAAACCGTGCGGCGTCGCTCGATCCCGTGGAAACGCTGAAATATGAATAAAGAACCTTCGACGCATGAAGGCATTCGCACATTACATCACCAGCGCGAGCCGGCCCAGTTCCTTGCGCATGCACTCTAGCGAACAGCTTTCCCCCTCGATCCGAGTGGCGATCGTGCGTGCATCGCCGGCGGAAACGCCGTAGCCGCGTGTGGCCAGAAAGCTGCTGACGAGTTCGCCGGCCTGCCAAAGGTCCAGACCCGAGCGCATCAACTCGTCACGCAGGGTCTCCAGATCGGTGCTGTCGAAGTTGGTCGTCAACGGCGGGGGCGTTCGATCGTCCTGGTCGAAAAAGCTCAAATTGCCCTCCTGCTGCGGCTTGTTTTCAGACGCGGCGTTCTGGATTAGACGTGTGCCGACTGCGCGAGTTGTGCGAACGAAGCGGCCGATGTTCATTGCAGGCGTCAAAACCGGTCGCATGGCCTGCCAGGGGACACCTTTTCTTGCGCATCGGCCCTTGTATCCTAAGAAGACATGAGTGCAGAGGTTTTGAACGGAACGGAAATCGCCGCGGAGATCAAGGCGGAGGTCGGCGCAGCGGTACGGCAACTGGCAACACGGGGCATCGTTCCCGGCCTGACGGTCATTTTGCTGGGCAACGACCCGGCGTCCGAGGTCTACGTGCGCAACAAGGTGCGGAGCTGCGGTGAACTGGGCATTGCAAGCACGCTGCTTACGCCGCCGGAGACGACATCCGAGGTGGATCTGCTGGCGCTGATCGACGGCCTGAATCACGATGACGCGGTCGACGGCATTCTGGTGCAGTTGCCACTGCCCCGGCACATCGAGACGCGCCGCGTGCTGGAAGCGGTCGCGCCGGAAAAGGATGTCGACGGCTTTCATCCGGTGAACGTGGGACGCCTGCAGATTGGCCAGCCCGCACTTGCGCCGTGCACGCCCGCCGGCATTCTTGAAATTCTGAAACGGCGCAACATCCCCATCGCCGGCGCGGACTGCGTGATGGTGGGCCGCAGCGACATCGTCGGCAAGCCCGCGTCGACCATGCTGCTGAACGAGGGTGCGACCGTCGCCGTCTGCCACAAGGGCACGCGCGACCTGGCAAGCTACACGCGGCGGGCGGAGATCCTGGTCGTCGCCGTTGGTGTGCCCGGGCTCATCACACCGGACATGGTGAAGCCGGGTGCGGTGCTGATCGATGTCGGCATCAATCGGATCGACGACGCGGCGCAGGTGGAGCGATTTTTCCCCGGCGATGCTGCGCGGCAGGCGGCATTTGCCAAACGCGGCTACGTCCTGATGGGCGACATGGATCCCGCGACCTACGCCGTCTCGCGGGCGTATACGCCGGTCCCGGGCGGCGTGGGCGCGCTGACGATCGCCATGCTGATGCAGAACACGGTTAAGGCCGCCACCGCGCGTCGGGCTTCGGTCTAACGTGTTGCGCGTCGCGCTGACGGGTGGAGTGGCCAGCGGCAAAACTGCCGTCGCCGGCATGCTGCGTGATCTTGGCGCGTTCGTCTCGCATAGTGATGAGGTGGGCCGCGCTCTAATGCAGCCGGGACAGGCCGTGTATGCGGCAATCGTGCAGCATTTCGGCCCAGTCGTGGTGAGGGCAGACGGCGCGCTCGACCGGCGTGAGCTGGCAAGGCTGGCTTTTGTCGAAAGCCGGGTGCAGGAGTTGAACGCCATCGTGCATCCCCCGGTCATTGCGGCACAGGCGGCGTGGCTGCAGAAGATTGCGGCAGAGCATCCATCGGCAGTGGCCGTGGTGGAAAGCGCGCTGGTGCTGGAGACAACCTTCAATGCGGCGGGAGACGACGCGCGGTGGCGGTCAAGGTTCGATCGCATCGTGCTGGTTACGGCGCCGGCGGATTTGCGGTTGGAGCGTTACGTTTGTCGCGTTCTGGCGTCCGATCCTGTAGCCGTGCGACCGGCGGTTGAGAGGGATGCGCGTGCCCGCTTTGCCGCCCAGATGCCCGAGGCGCAAAAGCGGGCACTGGCGGATATGGTGATCGACAACGACGGATCGGTCGACGATCTGCGTGGAAGGGTAGCGCGAGCATACGCGCAGCTCCATCAGGAGGCGGAGGATGAAGCCGCCGAGTCGATGTAGGCTGAAGGTTGCTGGCATGCGTGCGATGACGCGGAACGGGTGATGGGGACGGATGAAGGGACGCAGACTTTTACTGGTGGTGTTGCTGGTGGGCGGCTTTTACCTGCTGAGCAATCGATTGTGGCCGGTGGGCACGGTGGGCGCGCTGTTGCAACGGGTATCGCCCGGTACCGCGGCCAGCTTCAGAACGACGAGCGGCCCGCTGGGTGAGTTCCAGTTGCAGGTGGCCGAGGCACAGCCGGCCTATGACGCGGAAGAGCAGAACAATATCGCGGTCTACAAGCGTGTGCTGCCCAGCGTGGTTAACATCACGTCCACGGCCGTGGCATTCGACTTCTTTTACGGCCAGGTACCGCAGCAGGGGCAGGGTTCGGGCTTCATTCTGGATAAGCAGGGTCACATCCTGACCAACAACCATGTGATCGATAACGCCCAGCGCGTGGAAGTGCAGCTCAGCGATAAGCACAAGTACAAGGCGCAGGTCGTCGGTGTGGACAAGGTGCACGACCTTGCGCTGCTGCAGATCAATGCGCCCAACCTGCAGCCGGTGGAGCTGGCGAACAGCAATGCATTGCAGGTGGGGCAAAAGGTCTTCGCCATTGGCAACCCGTTCGGCCTGTCGGGCACCATGACGCGGGGCATCATTTCGGCACTGCGCTCCATTCGCGGTCCGACCGGGTCCGCAATCGACAACGCGATTCAGACGGACGCGGCCATCAATCCTGGCAACTCCGGCGGTCCTCTGTTGAACTCGCGCGGACAGGTTATCGGGATCAATACGCTGATCGCGTCGAACAACAATGTGGACCAGAGCGCGGGCATCGGCTTTGCCATCCCGATCAATACGGCACGCGCGGTGCTGGAAGACTTTGCGAAGTACGGCCACGTGCGCCGGCCATCGCTCGCCATGACGCCGCTTGAGATCGGGCCCGACCTAGCCGAGCAGATCGGTCTGCCCAGCGATTACGGCGTGCTGGTGCAGCGGGTACAGCCAGGTGGCGCCTCCGATCGCGCAGGCCTGAAGGGCGGGACACAGCGTGCGTACCTGGGCAATACGCCGGTGATGCTCGGCGGCGACTTCATCATCGCCATCGATGGCCAGGAAATCACCAACGCGCAGGATCTGCAGAGCGCCATGAACGCGCACAAGACCGGCGATACCGTCACCGTTACGTTCTTCCGCGGCAAAAAACGCATGGATGTGAAGGTCGTGCTGACCGAGGCCGGTGAACAGCAGGCGTGACTATTTCGAACGACTCTCTTCGCCCTGTCGCTGCTGCGATGGGGCGATGTTCGTTGTGACGGAATAACGTGGCGGCCCGGACCGCATCTATTCCTGGAACTGTAACAATGCAAACGAGGAGTTCAGTCCGCATGAAGCGAAGTGCCCGCACGCAGAGTTCTTCTCTCCCGGAGGTGCAGCGCGACAAGATGCTCGAGCGCCAACGCGTCATGAAGATGGCCGAGTCGGCGCACGCCTATGTGCGCGGCAATACCGTGCAATTTTACGAGTGGCTGGCCAGTCCGCAGGTCCATGGACGCCTGCCGCACGGTCCGTCCGTGTGGATCTGCGGTGATTGCCACACCGGCAATCTCGGCCCCGTGGCGAACAGCCGGAATGCAATTGAAATCGAGGTGCGCGACGTCGATCAGACGGTGATCGGCAATCCCGCGCACGACCTGCTGCGGCTCGGGCTGTCGCTCGCCATGGCCGCGCGCAGCAGCGACCTGCCGGGTATCACGACCGCGCTCATGCTGGAGGAGATGGTCGTCGGCTACCTAGCGCGGCTGCAGGGCAACAGCGCCCATATTTTGCCGGAAGACATTGGGCCGGTACGGCGGGGCATGCGGCAGGCGCGTGTCCGGCGATGGAAGCATCTGGCTGCGGAACGCATCGACGGTGTGACGCCGAAGATTCCACTGGGCAGGCGATTCTGGGCTTTGGAAGCGAAAGAACGTGCGGAGGTGGACGAACTGTTCAAGTTGCCCGCGACGCGGCAGTTGCTGATGGGGCTGCGCGGCGAAGGCGAAGTCCCGCTGCGGGTCGTTGACGCAGCGTACTGGATGAAGGGCTGCAGCTCACTCGGACGGCTACGCTATGCGGTGCTGGTGCGTACAGGAGAAAAGCACCACCACCGGCACCATCTGATCGATGTGAAGGAGGCGACGGCAGCGGCGGCCCCGTTCGACGCAAAGGCCGACATGCCGCAGGACTTTGCCGAGCGCGTGGTCTGCGGCGCGCGTGCCCTGTCGCCGTTTCTGGGCAATCGCATGGCGGCGGCCCACTGCGCGGGCAAGCCTGTCGTGCTGCGGGAGTTGCGGCCCCAGGATATGAAATTCGAACTCGACGGTTTGTCGCGCAGGCAGGCCGTCGATGTGGCGCGGCTGATGGCGGGCGTCGTCGGCCGGGCGCACGGTCGACAGATGGACGCAGCAACCCGTAAAGAGTGGGTCAACACGCTGCGGACGCAGCACTCCAAAGGGCTGGACGCACCGCGCTGACTGTGGAGCAGTGTGCTCGACCTGGCCGCTCTGCATGAAGCCGCGTATCTGGAGCATTGTCGTCGCTATGCGCTAGGACAGGTTGCGGCCTAACGACGCTGCGTGAGTCGGGCGATCGCCTCGGGGTAAGCCTGGTGTTCTTCAGCAAGGATACGTGCGCTCAGGCTGGCCTCCGTATCTCCGGCCAGCACCGGCACCGTGCGCTGCAGGATGATCTCGCCGTGGTCTACCTGCTCATCCACGAAGTGCACCGTGCAGCCGGAGGTTGGGACGCCTGCCGCGAGCGCCTGCCGCTGCGGGTGCAGGCCGGGAAAGTCCGGCAGCAGCGACGGGTGGATGTTGAGGATGCGGTTGGGGAATGCCGCGATGAACGCCGGTGTCAGCACGCGCATGTAACCCGCGAGGACGATCCAGTCCACCTGCGCCGCTTGCAAATGCTCGATCATGCGCGCATCGTGTTCTTCGCGCGGCACGCCCTTCGAGAGTTGCAACACCGTCGGCAGCGCGCGTCCACGTGCGGCGTCCAGCCCCGGTGCGTCCGCGACGTTCGAGACGACAAGCGCGATCTCGGCGTCCGGAATGCGCCCCTCCGCGATTGCATGGGCAATCGCGACGAAGTTCGATCCACGGCCACTGAGCAGCACGCCCAGCCGCTTTTTAGGCGTAATGCTGCTCACAGGTACTGGACGCGGCGCTCGCCCTTGACGATGCGGCCGATCACGCTGAAGCGCTCGTTGGCACGGTTCAGAATGGTCTTCGCCTTGCGCACCTGCTCCGCCGGAACGACGACGATCATGCCGATGCCCATGTTGAAGGTGCGCAGCATTTCATCCTGATCTACGCTGCCAAGCTGCTGCAGGTGTGTGAACAGTGGTGGAATTTCCCACGAACTCAGCTCAACCTGCGCGGCCAGGCCTTTGGCCAGAATGCGCGGCAGATTTTCCGTGATGCCACCGCCGGTAATGTGCGCCATGCCGTTCACGATGCCGCCCGCCACCAGTTTGCGCAGCACGGAAAGATAACTGCGGTGCGACCGCATGAGTGCGGCGCCGGTCTTGTCTTTCAACTCGTTGATGTACTGGTCCGGGCCGTACTTCGCCACGTCGAACAGCAGCTTGCGCGCGAGCGAGTAGCCATTGGTGTGCAGGCCGTTGCTGGGCAGGCCGATGAGGCAGTCACCGGGCTGAATTTTGTCCCCGGTAATGATGTCTTCGCGGTTGACGGCGCCGACGATGGTGCCTGCCAAGTCGTATTCGCCGTCGGCGTAGAAGCCGGGCATCTGGGCGGTCTCGCCGCCGATCAGGGCGCAGCCGTTGGCCTTGCACGCCTCGCTAATCCCGCTGACGACCGTCTCTGCCACCGATCCTTCCAGGCGACCGGTGGCGAGGTAGTCCAGAAAGAAGAGTGGTGTCGCGCCCTGCACGGCAATGTCGTTGACGCAGTGGTTCACCAGGTCGGCACCCACGGTGTGGTGGATGCCGAGCTCGAAGGCGACCTTCAGCTTGGTGCCCACGCCGTCGGTCGAGCTGACCAGCACGGGCTGCGGAAATTTGGCGAGGTCCAGCGCAAACAGGCCGCCGAAGCCGCCGATCTCGCTGAGTACCTGCTTGTTGAAGGTTTTGCGCGCCAGCATCTTGATGCGTTGCTTGGTACGGTCACCTTCAGAGATGTCGACGCCGGCGTCGGCATAGGTGACGGCTTTGGTCTTGGTCTGGGGCTTCGGACTCGGCTCTTCGGCGTGCTCGGTCAACGGTGGGGGTGTCCTGTCAGTGGGGAGTCGAGGGTGCGGCGCAACCCGAGAACTTGAGAATAACAGGGTGGTTTTGAACACCCTGTGTACAGGACATTACAGGAGCGACTGGAAGCTCTCGCGAGCTGCGGCGATGGTCGCGTCGACCTCTGCCGGGCCGTGCGCGGCAGAGACGAACGCCGCTTCAAACTGCGACGGCGGCAGCCACACGCCGCTCTCCAGCATGGCGCGATGGAAGTGCCCAAAGCGTGTCGTGCCGCTGTTGCTTGCGTCGTGGAAGTTGCGGACGACATTCGACTTGTCTTGAAAAAACCAGGTGAACATGGACCCGATACGGTTGGTCGTCATGGCGATGCCGGCGTTGTCCGCCGCGGCCGCGACACCCTCGGCGATGGCGCGCGTTGTCTCTGCAAGACGGTGATAAAAGTCCTTCCCGCCCCGGTGCAGCGCGGTCAACTGCGCGATGCCGGCGGCCATGGCCAGCGGATTGCCCGACAGCGTTCCCGCCTGGTACACGGGTCCCAGTGGTGCGAGCTGGTCCATAATGTCGGCGCGGCCACCGAACGCACCGACTGGCAGGCCGCCGCCAATGATTTTGCCCAGCGTGGTCAGGTCCGGAGTGACGCCGTAGACCTCCTGAGCACCGCCCAGAGCCAGCCGAAAGCCGGTCATAACCTCGTCGAACAGCAGCAGCGCGCCCTCACGCCTGGTGATCTCGCGTAGCCCTTGCAGGTAGCCGGGCTCCGGCAAAATCGTTCCCGCGTTGCCGACCACCGGCTCCAACAGAACGCAAGCGACCTCGCCGGGGTACTGGGCGAAGAAGTTTTCCACGGCGGCGAGATCGTTGTAGGGCAGGGCCGCCGTGAACTGCGTCGTTTCCTGCGGAATACCGGCGGAACCGGGGATGCCGAGCGTCGCCACGCCCGACCCGGCCTTGACCAGCAGCGCGTCGGAGTGGCCGTGGTAACAGCCCTCAAACTTGATCAGCCGCTTGCGTCCCGTATACGCGCGGGCCACGCGGACCGCGCTCATCACGGCCTCGGTGCCGGAACTGACGAAGCGGATTTTTTCGATGGACGGCACTGCATCGACGATCAGTTGCGCAAGTTCGGCCTCTGCCGGCGTGCTTGCGCCGAAGCTGGTGCTGCGGCCCGCGGCGTCGCGCACGGCCCCGATGATGGCGGGCGCGGCGTGGCCCAGGATCATCGGTCCCCACGAGCCGAAGTAGTCCAGGTAGCGGTTGCCGTCGGCATCGAACAGATACGGGCCCTCGGCACGCACGACGAACGGCGGATCGCCACCGACGGCGCGAAACGCGCGAACGGGGGAGTCGACACCGCCCGGAATCAGGGCTTCGGCGCGGGTCTGGAAGGCTCGGGAGCGGGTCAGGTCAAGAGGCATCCCCTCCAGTATAGGAAGCGGCTTGCACCGGGGTGCGAAGGCAGCGTAGGTTTTCGGACAAGAGGGTGTGCGATGGGTGGCCGATTCAATGCATGGCAAGGTTTCCGGTCGATGCTGTTGCTGGGGATGGCCCCAATCGCGGGGGCACAAGCCGTGCCGTCAACGCCGGTCCCTGCCACAGAGCCGCCGCCAATCGCGGTGTTGCGCGTCACGTCGCGAGTCGTCGCGATCAGCGCCGTCGTGAAGACGAAAGACGGAACGCCCGCCACAGGCCTGACCCAAACCGACTTTGAACTGAAGCAGGACGGCAGGACGGTAGGCCTGCGCTACTGCGCCATAGGCGCCGATCTGCCGCTCACCCTCGCGCTGATGGTCGACACCAGCGGCAGCCAGCGTACGTTGATCGGTGACGAAAGTCTGGCCAGCGATGTCTTTCTGCAAACGATGCTGGGTCGTCCGCAGGACCGTGCCATGGTGGTGCAGTTCGACAGCCATGTGAGGATTCTTGGCGGCCTGTCTGAGGATGCGGGCAAGCTGCACCTGAGCCTGATGTCCCTGGCGATCGACCCCAGCCCAAGGGGTGGAACGCTGCTGAACGACGCCGTTGCAGTGCTTTCAGAAAAGCTGATGGCCCGTGAAACCGGGCGCAAAGCCCTGATCCTGCTGACCGATGGCGGTGACAATGGTAGCCGCCGGTCGGTGGAGCAGGCCGTGGAGCAGGCGCAGCTCGCGGATGTGCAGGTGTACTCGATTCTGTACAGCGATCTAAGCGGCGGATCGACGGTCCCAGGAAGCCTGAGCGCTCTGGCTACAGGAGGCGACCCTGGCCTGCAGACGCTGCGCAAGTTGTCGGAGAGCACCGGTGGACAGGTGTTCGAGGTGTCCCGTGGCCGCACGCTGCGACAGATTTACGCGGAAATCGCGCAGGACTTGCGGCTGCAGTACCAGGTGGGCTACACGCCGCCGCCCAACCTGAAGCCGGGCAGCTACCATCGGCTGGAACTGCGGGCGAAAGATCGCCGCCTGACGGTGGAGGCGCGCAAAGGCTTTTTTGTAAAACCCTGAGCTGTTTCGTAAAGCCCTGATACCGACGGCACACTCGTGCCGTGTTGTCGGCAAGAATGTTCAGAAGCTGCACACGCCGTACACGTTTTCATGAAACCGCCGTCGTACCCCATGGTTCCCGTTGAATGAATGTGTGGCGGCGCGCGGAGGAAAGATGCAGGAGCAAGGCTGTGCGGTGAGCGGATTGAACGGGAGCGACGTCCGAGGCGCAAGGTATCGCTGGACTCTGGTATTGCTTGGGGTCGCGCTGATGGCAGTGCTTCTGCCGCTTTCCGGTTGCGCCGGCTTCTTTTTCGACACCAGCACCGAGATCGGCCTGGTCAGTTCCGCGGCGGCGGCAACGTTCGGCACGTCCATCGTGCTGACGGCAACGGTCGCCAACAGCTCCGCGACAGGTACGGTAACGTTTTACGACGGGTCCACCAGCCTGGGAACCGGCACGCTGAGCAGCGGTCAGGCAACGCTGACCAGCACCACGCTTGCCGTTGGAAAGCACACGCTGACGGCGACCTACGGTGGTGATTCGACGTATCAGAGCAGCACGTCGAGCGCGGTGACCGTGGTTATCAGCGCATCGCTGACGGCGACGTCTACCGCGCTGGTAAGTTCCGAGGCGAGTTCGACCTATGGCAACGCGGTCACGCTGACGGCAACGGTTTCAACTACGGCGGCAACCGGTACGGTGATCTTTTACAGCGGGACGACGACGGTCGGCACCGCGACGGTAGCGTCCGGCGTCGCAACGATCAGCACGGTCATCCTGCCGGCCGGGACGGACTCCGTGACCGCGGTGTACAGCGGCGACGCAACGTATGCCTCCAGCACATCGACGGCGGTGTCGGTGGTGGTGGCGGCCGCGTCGTAGGCGGTTGTTACTCTTTCTCCGCCTTCTCTTCGCGCTTGCCGAAGGTGTACTCCAGCCCTACGCCCGCCTGGTAATTGTGCAGGCTGCCAGTGCTGCCGTGAGCGTAGGCGTACTCCGCCGGAATGACCTCGAACGACAACGGACCGTGGATGCGGATGTCCGCGCCGGCGGTCAGTTCAAAGGTAGGTTGCTGCTCGACCGTGCCGGCGTAGCTGACGCGCGTTGCACCACCCAGCGGCTGCAGAAAGGGGTTGAACCGGGGCTCGCCTTTGCGGAGTTTGAACGTCAGGCCGCCCAGGTACACGTGCTGGTTAAACGCCGGTCCGCGGTAGCCACCCCAGTAGCTCTCGTGGCTCACGGTAAAGCCCACACGCTCAAAGACGGCCCAGTTCACCGTGCCGTACCAGCCGTTGGTGTGCGCAAAGCCGTCACCCTGGTCGTCGTAGGCATAGTTGTAGCCGAGTGAAACCTCGACCGGCTTGTGTTGACCGAACGCCGGCAGGGCGCAGGTGAGCAGGAGTGTGGCGAGGCGAAACGAGGGGCGCATACGCTTGTCTATCGACGCCGCGGGGGCGCAGCTTGAGCGCGCGCGCAAAAGCCCGGCCTTTTCGCGGCTGGGCTTTTATGAGCTAGCGTTGCGGCAGGATCGTCAGTTCCACGCCGCTGGGTGCGTCCGCGCCGGTGTAGACGGTTTCCGTCGCCTTCACAAACTGCTCCGGCGTGGAGGTGGGGATGTTGGTAAACGTCTGCGGATTGCGATCCACCAGCGGAAACCACGAGCTTTGCACCTGCACCATGATGCGGTGGCCCTTGCGAAAGGTGTGGTTGATGTCGGGCATGGTGAAGTTCACGGCCGTCACCTGGCCCGGCTGCAGGGCTTTCGGAGAGGTCCAGCTTTCGCGAAACTTCGCGCGGAACGGCTCACCCCGTAGCAACTGTTGGTAGCCGCCCATCAGTACCGGTGGCGCGCTGACGATGCGCTTGCCGACGGCGGTATCGACTGGCACGCCTGGGTAGTTCTCGGGGTAGACGTCGATCAGCTTCACCACGAAGTCCGAATCCGTGCCGGTAGAGCTGATGTGCAGTTTCGGCGAGATCGGCCCGGCGACGGTTACATCTTCCATCAGCGGGTCGGTCTGGTAGACCAGCACGTCGGGCCGCTCGGCGGCGAAGCGCTGGTCGTCGGCCATGTACCGCTGTGGAACGGTATCGGTCACGTAGCCGACGTAGGGCACCGGGTGCATGGGGTCACTCACGTAGGTTTGCGTTGCGGCTTCAGTCGGCCTGGTGAAGCTGAGCTTGCCGTTCGCGCCGAAGTACAGCATCTGCGGCGCTGCTCCCTTCGGCGGCCACTGGTCGTACTTGCGCCAGGCATTGGTGCCGGTTTCAAACATGTACGCCTTCGGCAGCGGCTCGCCGGCCTTGCCGTAGGCCACGTCCTTCAGGTAATGCTCGAAAAACGGGAACTGGATGTCCTTACGGAAGAACTCCCCGGTTTTTGCGCCGAAGGTAACGTCGCCAAGGTGATCGCCGTCGGTGCGCGCCCATCCGCCGTGCGTCCATGGGCCAACGACGACGGTGTTGGTGGTGCCAAGCTGTGGGTTGAAGCGATCGATGGCCTTGTAGGTCTTCAACGGTCCGGTCAGGTCTTCCGCGTCGAACCAGCCGCCCACGGTCATGACGGCGGTGTGCACGTTCAGCATGTGCTCGCTCAGGTTGCGCGGCTTCCAATAGCTGTCGAGCGTGGTGTGGTTGATCTGGTCGGGCAACAGGCTGGGGCCGCGCGCTTCCAGCAGCTTCGTCAGATTGGCCGTGTTGTCGCGCAGGTAAAACTGATACATGTCGTTCGTCCCGAACTCGAAGCGGTCCTCACGCGGCGCGTTCGGATCAACCGGGTTCTTTTGCGGCAGGAACGCACCGTAAAACCCATAGCTCGCGGCCAGCATGAAACCGCCGCCGTGGTAGCTGTCGTCCGCACCCAGAAACAGGTCGGTCATGGGTGCCTGCGGGCTGGCCGCTTTAATGGCCGGGTGCGAATCGATGATGGAGGCCGACGTGAAGAAGCCGGGATAGCTGATGCCGGTAATGCCGACCTTGCCGTTGTTGTTGGGCGCGTGCTTCAGCAGGTAGTCGACCGTGTCGTGCATGTCGCTGGCGTCGTCCACGTCCTGCGGCGATTTCTTCACATCGATGTGCGGGCGCATTTCGACGAAGGTGCCTTCCGACGCATACCGTCCGCGCACATCGCCGCAGACGAAGATGTAGCCGCTGCCGGCAAGTTCGTTCGAGTACGTGACGGACTTGGGATACTGGTCTTCGCCATAGGGGCCGCAGGAATACGGCGTGCGCGTCACGAGAAAGGGGTACGGGCCGTGGTCGGGAAACGCGCCAACCTGGGGCACGTAGGCGTTTACGAACAGCTTGGTGCCGTCGCGCATGGGAATGCGGAACTCATACTTCGTGTAGTGCGCGCGCACCCAGGCTTCGGAGTCCACCGCATCCGTGGTGGCGTGAGGTGCGGGTGCCTGCGCGACCGCGGCGTTCGGCAGCGACGGCAGCAGAAACACAGAGGCGAACAGCAGGGTGCGGAGATGCGGCAGAGGCAAGAGGCGGGTCCTTTGGTGGCGTATGCCGAGCGTGAATGCTGCGAGTGTATCGCACGCTGCATTCCCCTCAGCTCGCCAGCCCGCTAGGACGCCCGCGGAACGATGGCCATCCGGCGTGGCGCTTCCTCCGCGGGTTCGCCCAGCGGCGGGCTGCTGCACACGCGGTTGCGGCCGGTCTGCTTGGCACGGTACAGCGCCGCGTCGGCCGCTTCCATCAGGTGTAGCGGGTTTGTGGAGGCACTGGGGATGACGGTTGCCGTGCCGCAGCTCACGGTCGACCACCGTTCATTGCCCGTCAGGACGGTGTCTCCGCGCACCGCGGGCGAACCAGCCACCTGCACGAGCAGGCGAATGCGTTCCGCAACGCGCACTACGGCTGCTTCGTCCGAATCGGGCAGAAGCACGATGAACTCCTCTCCGCCGATGCGTGCGACGAAGTCTTCTTCTGCGCGCATTGCCTGTACCAGCAGCGTGGCTACGCGGCTCAGCACGCGGTCCCCGTAAGGGTGGCCGAAGCTGTCGTTCAGGTTTTTGAAGTGGTCCACGTCGACCATGATGGCCGACAGCGGCTTGCGTGCGATCTGGCAGGATCGCCACAGTTGCGCAATGCGAACCTCATAGCCATAGCGATTGCTCAGTCCGGTCAGGTGATCCGTCGCGGACAGGTTGAGCAATTCGGCATTGGCCTCGGTGAGCAGCCGCCCCTGGATACGGCTGTGCAGCCGTTGCAGCCACGCCATGCGCTGCTCGCGGGAAAGGATGTAGTTCATGAGCAGGCTGAGCGCCGCCATGGAGCAGACGCGGCCCGTAATCGTCAGGCGGTTGCCAAATGTCAGCATGTTGGTTCCGCTCAGGAAAAAGAATTCCGCGGCGAGGCAGGCAAGCGTTCCGGCAGCGGCATAAATAAAGTCCACGCGCAGCACAATGCTCATGCAGAACAGCACAATGAACACGCTGGGTTCTGCCTGAACAATGGCCGCCAGGTCGGCGTGGCCGTGCAGCCACAAAATGCTCACGCATCCGGAAACGCAGAGCAGAGTGGCTCCGCTTTCGCGCCACATCGGCCGAAGCGGCTGCTGCAGGAGCCATGCCATCACCAGCACAAGAGGCGTGACGATGCCCAGCCGAACGGCCATTGCCACCGCGAAATGCTCGGGATACATGAAATAGTCGCCGACCAGGAAGAGGTCATAGATGAGCAGTGCAATTAACCCGTAAAGAGTCAGATGCTGCCGCCGTTGGCCAGAGGTTTCCTGCTCGAATCGAGCCTCCATTGCGGGCGGATAAGGAAGTTTGATGAGGGGTCGCGCCGAGAATCGCGCAATCTCCTGCTCGACCTCCTGCAGGTCTTCCTGCGCCGTTGCCATTGGGTGGTAGTCGTTCATGCACCTCTGAGGGTAGGCTCGCGCCCTTCGGTTTACCACACATCTTTGCGGGGAGAGCGGCACTTCACCTTTGGGGGAGGAGCGTGTCGCGGTCTGGGACGAATTGCGGGAATTGATACAATCGAGGACCGGGCAGAAGGCTTTGGTGGAGTACGCATGCTTCGATTTTCAACAGCGGGAGAGAGCCACGGCGAAGCACTGGTCGCCCTGCTGAGCGGAATGCCCGCGGGCATTCCCGTGGACGAAACGGTCATCGCGCGGGAACTGTGGCGGCGTCAGCAGGGTTACGGCCGCGGCGGCCGCATGCGCATCGAAACCGATACGGCGCACCTGCTGAGCGGCGTGCGGCATGGCAAGACCATCGGCGCGCCCATTGCGCTGACGATCGCGAACCGCGACTGGAAGAACTGGGAAGAAATCTTGCCGGTGGGTGCGGGTGATCCGGAAAAGCACAAGGCTGTCGCGTCGCCACGGCCGGGCCATGCGGACCTGGCGGGATCGCTGAAGTTCAACTTTCCCGATGCGCGCTACGTGTTGGAGCGAGCCTCTGCCCGTGAGAGCAGTGCCCGCGTGGCCGCCGGTGCGTTGGCCAAACTGCTGCTGCGGGAGCTTGGGGTTGGGGTACTGTCACACGTCGTCCGCGTGGGCACCGTGGAACTGACGCGTGGTTATGCGTGGGAAGAGCTTGTCGCAAGCACCGCACGCGAGACCGTCCTGCTGAACTGCATCGACCTCGACATCGAGCAGCGGATGAAGGGCGAAGTCGATCGTGCGCTGCGCACCGGCGATACCGTCGGCGGCGTGTTCGAGGTGGTAGCGCACGGGGTGCCCGTAGGTATCGGCACACACGCCAACTGGGACGAGCGGCTGGACGGCCTGCTCGCCCAGGCGGTGATGAGCCTGCAGGCGGTCAAGGCCGTGGAACTGGGCCGCGGCGTCACGGCGGCGGAGTCCATGGGCTCCGCCGTGCATGATGCGATCGCATATTCAGAGCAGGGGAACGGTTCTACCGGTGACACGCGCTTTACTCGCGAGCGCAATACTGCCGGCGGCATCGAGGGCGGCATCTCCAACGGGGAAGACGTGACGGTGCGCGGCTACCTGAAACCGATTTCCACGTTGCGCCGGCCGCTGGGCAGCGTTAGTTTTGAGACCCGCGAACCGGTGAAAGCCGCCTATGAGCGGTCCGACGTATGCGTGGTGCCGGCCGCAGGTGTCGCGGCTGAAGCAATGGTCGCGCTCACCCTGGCACGGCTCATGCTTGAAAAGTTCGGTGGAGACAGCCTCACGGAAACCCAGCGCAACCTCGCCGGCTACCGCGAGCAGTTACGTGCGTACTGAACGCATCGAGAGAACGATGATTTATCCGATTGTGAAATATCCCGACCCGGTGCTGGCGCAAAAGGCCGAGCGCATTACGGCCTTCGACAAGAAGCTGGCGCAGTTGGCCGACGACATGTTCCAGAGCATGTACGCGGCCGAGGGCATCGGCCTTGCCGCGCCGCAGATCGGCATTCTGAAGCGCATTACCGTCATCGACACCTCGTTCGGCAAAGATGAAAACGACAAGCTGGTGCTCATCAACCCGGAAATCGTGGCGCACGAGGGTCGATGCAGCGAAGAAGAGGGCTGCCTGTCGCTGCCGGACATCCGCGACAAGGTGTCGCGCCACGCCACCGTGACGGTGCGCGCGCAAGACGTGCATGGCGACTGGTTCGAGGTGGACGGCGAGGACCTGCTGTCGCGCGCCATGCAGCATGAAATGGACCACCTGGACGGCGTCCTGTTCATTGATCGGCTGTCACGGTTGAAGAAAGACCTGACGATTCGCCGGATCAAGAAACTGATCCGCAATGGCGAATGGTAACCCGCTTGCGCCTGGTCTTCTGCGGAACGCCGGCCTACGCGGTACCGACGCTGCAGGGGTTGGTCGCCGCCGGTCACGAGGTGGTGCTTGCGCTGTCGCAGCCGGACAAGCCGGTGGGCCGTGAGGGCATCGTTGCACCTACACCGGTCAAGGCAGCCGCGCTTGCGCTCGGCATTCCGGTAGAGCAGCCGACGAAGCTGAAATCCAATGACGACCTGCGCCTGACGCTGGAAGCCCTGAAACCCGACGCGATGGTCGTCGTCGCCTATGGCCGCATTCTGCCGCCGTGGATGCTAGCGCTGCCACGGCTTGGATGTATCAACGCGCACGGCTCATTGTTGCCGCGGTGGCGCGGCGCGGCACCGATCCAGTGGGCGATTGCCAGTGGCGACTCCGAGACCGGCGTAACCACCATGCAGATGGACGCGGGTTTGGATACCGGTGCCATGCTGCTGCGGCACACTGTCCCGATCGGCCCAAAGGCAACCTCGCCTCAACTTTTTCAGGAGCTTGCGCAGATCAGCGCACCGCTGGTCGTCGAAACGCTGGAACGTTTGAATGCGGGCACTCTTACTGCAGAATCGCAGGACGCGACGTTTATGACGCTCGCTCCGCTGCTTACCCGCGAAGACGCTCTGATCGACTGGTCGCGCACGGCAATGGAGATCGATCGCCGGTTTCGCGGCTTCCAGCCCTGGCCTGGTGCCTACACCACCCTGCGCGGTAAAAAGCTGATCGTGCACGCGATGGATACAGAGGTGACGGACGTCGCTGCAGCGGTCGGTACGCTACTGGTTCGAAACGACGGCCTGTTCGCGAACTGCGGAGGCGAAACGCTGATGCGTCTGGAGCAGGTTCAACTGGAAGGCAAAAAGCGTATGAACGCTGAAGCATTTCTACGAGGCTTTCAGATTAAGAGCGGCGAGCGGCTGGGCTGATTGCAGGAACTTCAGCGCTTGGCGATTTCATCCAGACGCCCGTCCAGCTTTCCCGTGACGGCATAGAACTGTTTCTGGTCCGTCTCGATCAGTCCTAACCGGCGATTCACTTCGTCAAATCGGCGACTCACTTCGTCGAAGCGGCGATTCGTCTCTGCCTTCGCGTCGGCAAATTTCTCATCCATGTTGGTTTTTAGAACGGTGTAGTCGCGCCGATTAAGCCAAATTCCCGCCAGAATGGCAATGAGGAGTGTTGCTGGTGCGAGATATTCGTGCATCGGAAACACCTCCTGCCTACGGCAATCGTATCAGGAGCGCTATTCAGCACGGGCGTGCTTCTTTTATTTCGTCGATCCCGTCTCAAATACCGCGTCGGGATGCGGCCCCAATAGGCGGAAGAGTGCGAACTGCCGGGAGTTGCTGTTGCGTACCTCGAACAGCAACGAGGCACGGTTGCTGCCGTCGGCATCTACGGCATCGACCAGGCGATACCGCGGCGTGCGGTCCAGGTGGGCGCTGTCGGTGGTGCTGCGCAGGCCGATCTGCAGCTTGCCGTTGCCGTCCGGGTCAGGCTGGGCGACGACGGTAACGTAGTGCACCGGTGCGGTGTTATCGGTGGTGCGCGCCGTGAAGATGTACGTAACCGGTGCGCCGTAGCTCAGTTGGTAGGCCGCGAGATGTTCGTCTGTCAGCGTGGTCGCATCGGTCGCTGTCGCGGATGCCTGGCGTACCGCGGCGGCCGTCCGGCGTGCCGCCGCACGCTGCGCGGGTGTCGCGTTTGCCGGCAGCTTTTTCACCGGATTCGGCGTGGCCTGGTCCGTCGCCGTGCCGGCCTTCGCACGGTTCATGCCGGTACGCGGCGAGGGCTGAAACGATGGCCCGGCATTTGCCGTGTGGTCTGCTCCCGGCTTTGCGTTCTTCACGAAGTCCGGCGCGTCCGTTGCCAGGGCCGGGTTCGCCAGCACTGCCGTGGCGAGCGCCTCCATGCCGTGCAGCACGGCCGCATGGTCGGCGTCGTTGGAGAAGTGGTAGTTGAAGTCGTGCGGTGCGATCTCGCGCATGTCGGAGACGGCAACCGTCTGCTTCAAGTCGGACAGCGGAATGCGGCCGTTGAACTTCGGCACATCCACAGTGGCCAGGGTGTCGGCGACCGGAGGCGCGGTCGGCTTGCCGCGGTGCAGACCGGGGCGATTCGCGTCGTCGATCATAGGCTGCGCCCCGGTGACGGTGCCGCCAGCGCCTTTGGCGGTCGATTTACTGGCGAGCTCGCTCGGGTCTGGCGGAATGTCGTTGCCGGTCTCACCCGCGCCTTTGCGCTTCAACGATGGCCGATCAGGATCCTTGTCTGGGTCTGGCGGCGTGGCGGATACGCTGGACGTTTCCTTTTGCCGCTTCTGCTTCGGTCCGCCGTTGGTATCGGTGGTGCTGCGCTTCAGCGTGGGACGGTCCGGGTCGGGCGCTTTCGGGTCGCGGGTATCGTCGGGCAGACTGATGCGGGTCGTGCGCTCGGTGTCGGCAGGGTCGGGATCGGGCGCGCGGTTGGATGCGGTAGTCTTGTCGGCCGCGTCGGGCTTGCTGCCGAAGTGTGGCTTGCCGTCGTCCTGCACCTCGTACGCATGACCGGTGCTTTTACCGCTGGGCTTTGGCTGGGCGGCCGCTGGTTTGGCCCGCGGCGGCTGGATCTTCCCGTAACCGAACCAGCCGTCGTCAAAGGCGCTGGTCGCGTCTGCCGTGTTCTGGCGAAAATTGCGGGCGAAGGCGAGGTCGAGCTGGCCGGTGCGCACGCCGCTGGTTTGCAGTTCGTAGGCCGTGTCGGTCTGCAGCGCCAGCGGAACGGGCCGCGCCAGGTAGGTGCCCGCGTCTTCAAAGTGACCGCCGTAAAACAGCGAAACCGGGATGAGACGGGCTGCGGTCGGCTTCGCCGGGTCGCCCACGTACTCGTAGACGGCAACCGCACGGGTAACGGATTCGGGCCGGTCGACGCGGTGCATTTGCGCACGCAGCGAAGCCATCGGCAGCAGGGTCGAGGCGGACAGAGCTGCGAGATGCAGCGGCAGGAGCAGCAGACGGGCAGCGTGCTTCATTAATGGATTGGACGGTGCGGCGAGGCGAAAGGTGGCAGGCATCACGGCGCGACCACGCATACCGGGTCGCCCACGCGCAACGGGCCGGGCGTGACGGTGGCGGCATAGATACCGAGGCGTCCGTCGTGACGGCAATCCAGGTGCTTCATGAGCGTGGGATCAGGCGCGGCGGTGACGGGATCGAGTGTGACGATGCGGCATCGCGGGTCACGCTCCGTCACCCGCAGCCGGGCAGTTTCGCCGATCTGCAGCGTGCGGCCGACCAGGGCGTCTTCCGGGAAGGGACCTGCAAATGGCGGGCCGAACGACAGGATGATGTTGGCGCGGAAGCGGCGCAGATCGACAGGACGGCCAAGCTCCCTGGAAAGCTGCGCGATCGTTTCAAACGACAGGACCGCGATGGGCCGAACGTCGGTGAGCGGCCGCTCACTGCTCACGACACGCAGGGAATTGCGCTGTTGCAGCAAGGCTTCGAGAACCGTGGGCAGCGCCGGGTCGTCGATATGCAGACGTAAGCCGTCCGACGTTTCCACGATCGTTTCACCTTGGTTCACCATCGCCCGCTGCAGCAGCATGCCCGCGCGTTCGCGGCCGGTCAGCATGGGCTTGCCGCGTGGCGCGCCGGCACTTTCCACCCCGTAGCGCCGGTCCAGCGCGATGCCATCCTCGAGCAGGTCCAGCGCATCGACCTGCTCGCCGTGCATGCTCTTCACCGGGTAGCGCCACAGCGCGGCGATGTGCGCGACCGTCATGCGGTGTCGGTGTTGCCTTCGTGGTGGTTCTGCAGCACCAGCGAGACCAGCACCGTCATCAGCAGGATACCGAAAATGACCGCCAGCGACGCCACTGCCGACACCTCAAACCAATGCGCGATTAGCATTTTTGTCGCGGCGAAGCCTAGCACCGCAGCCAGGCCGTAGTGCAGGTAGGTGAGCTTCGAGAGCGCGTGGCTCAGCACGAAGTACAGCGATCGCAGCCCCATGACGGCCAGGATGTTGGAGCTGTACGCGATAAACGTGTGCCGCGTGATGGAGAGCACGGCGGGAATGGAATCGAGCGCAAAGACGAAGTCCGTGACGGCGATGGCACACAGCGTCAGCAGCAGGATCGTCGGTTTGCGGCGGCCCTCGTCCTGAACGAAGAAACCTTCCTGGCTTTCGGAAAACGACATCTTCGTTTCAAGCCATTGCTGCCATGCGGGCTTGTTCGGTTTGTCGTGACCGTGCGGCAGCACCAGCCGCACGGCTGCGATCAGCAGCAGCACGGCAAAGATATAGGTAATCCACTCAAAGCGCTTGAGCAGCGCGACGCCCGCAACGATAAAAGCAGCACGCATGACCACCGCGCCCAGAATGCCCCAGAACAGCACTCTGCGCTGCCGCCCCCGTTCCACCGCGAAGCTCTGAAACAGCAGCAGAAAGACGAACAGGTTGTCGATGGAGAGCGATTCTTCCAGAGCGTAGCTGGCGATAAACTGCGTGCCCAGCCGACGGTCGAGCGACAGATACAGGTAGACCGTGAAGCCGAGCGCGCCCAGCAGCCACATGGCCGTCGCAACATAGGAGCGGGTGGAAGTTTGCTTGCGCAACAGCAGCCATTCCGTGCCGAGCAGCGCCAACAGAAGCATGTGGAATACGACCCAGTGAACGACACGGGCATCGGGCATTCGCGGTCATCTCCTGGCAGTGGGTAAGAGAAGCAGGAACGGGGCTAGGCAGCTTCCAGCTTCTTCCGGCGCGATGGATGCACAAAGTACGCAACGCCGACGCTGAGCGCGTACAGCACCAGCATCGGCATCGCAAACAGGCACATGCTGAGCGGGTCGGGCAGAGGGCAGATGATAGCCGCGATGACGAAGATGATGAGCACCGCGTAGCGCATATTGCGGACCAGGAATTTCGCGTCTACGATGCCGAACAGCGACAGGAAGAAGATCAGGATCGGCAGCTCGAAGCTGGCACCCAGGCCGAAGATGATGGCCGAGAAGAAGCCGGTGTAATCGTCGATGGTGATGATGGGATGGAAGCGCTTGCCGAAGTCGCCGATCAACACCTTGAGTGCGGACGGCAGTACCCAGCGGTAGCCGAAGTATGCACCCGCGAGGAAGAGTGTGACGGTCGCGCCCATAAACGGCCAGACGTACCGCTTTTCATGCGAGTACAACCCCGGTGAGATGAACAGCCAAACCTGATACAGGATGTAGGGCGCGGCCAGGATGCCACCGCCGTATAGCGCGGTCTTCAGGTAGAGGTTCAGGCCATCAGTGGGATGGGTGAAGTTGAGCTGGTAGTGCAACTGGTCCATGGGCCGTTGCACGATGTCGAACAGCCGCTCGTGAAAGATATACGCAATGGCGAAGCCGATGAGCAGGGCGCCGGCAGAGTGCAGAAGGCGGCTGCGCAACTCCTGCAGGTGCTCCATGAGCGACATGCCGGGAAGTTCGGCGCGGGCGGCTGCTTCGGAGCGCACATTGTCGATTACATCAGGCATGAACTGCTCCGGGGTGCGCGTTAGGCATGGGTGGCACGCTCGCCCTCGCCGATCATGGCGGGGTGGCTGCGGTCGGGCGGCGGCTCGTAAATGGTGGCGTCCAGCGCGGCTTCGCCTGGCTCTTCACTGCTCATGCCGATGGCCGGTTCGTTGTCGTCGCGACCGGCATTCGATGACGCGAACGAAGACCGGCGCGCGCTGCTTTCCAGCGGCAGGCCGGTGCTGGGCGGCATCATCTTCAACTCGCCGGCTTCGGCAATGGGTGCGGTCTCAGGGGTCGCAATGCTGTGTTCTTCCACTGCAATTTGCGTCGCGGGCAGGTGCGGGTGCGGCGGGTCTTCCGTGGGAATCGTCGGGTCCGGCACGGTGGACGGCGGCGGCGCAAGCGCATCGACCTTGCGTTGGTGGTCCTTCTGGTCCTCAATGCGCAGTTCGTCTTCCATCTGCATTTTGAAGTCGTTGGAGGCTTTGCGGAACTCGGCCATGAGCTTGCCCAGCTGGCGGGCGAGCTGCGGCAGCTTCTTGGGGCCGAGCAGCATCAGCGCCAACATAAAGATAAAGACGGAATCGCCCAGGCTCGGCATCGCTCTCCATCATAACGGAGCGTGCGCCGCGTGGCGCAGAGTTACTGGGGACGGTTGTTGCCGCCGGTAAAACGATCGTCCAGTGGCTGGCGGTCGTCGTAGCTCTGGTCGGCCGCGCGCCACGCGCTGATCGTCGTTTCACCCTGCACCCAGCAAAGGTGCACGATGTCGTCGTCCAGCACAAACGGAAACTCCAGCAGGCCGGTATGCAGGTCCTTCACTTCCACGCCGATTTCGTCGATTTCGCCCAGCGTGGAGCGGGCATCCTCGACCGCCTTGTCGTGCTCGCCCTTGAGCTTGGCGACGCGCACTAGGTCGACGCGCATGCCGCCGGACAAAAAGATCGCCTGGTGCAGCGATTGCAGCGCATGCTCCCGCGCAGTTGCAATGCCGGCCGACGCCTGCGCGCGTTCCAGCAGCGCATTCAGCACGGGGATCAGGGTCTGTGCCTCAGGCAGGGTAAACGTCCGCATGCATTCAGGATAAACGTTTTCCGGCGTGCGGACGGCTAAGGAGCCGCGCTGGGCCGTGCCGCAATGGGAGAGGCGGTTGTAAGGTTCATCTCTTCTGAGATGCGGCGAATTTCTGCCGCTTCCGCCGGGCGGTACGCTTTGCCGTCCGGGTAAAACACGTCATGAAACCATACGGTCGGCTCGCGATCGGTGTAGGGCAACTTCCAGCTATCCCACGGCAGATTAGTCTGGCTCAGGCCTTGCACCAGTCCCCAGTTGATGGCGCCGACGTGGTGCTTTGCCGCGATCGGCAGACTGCCGTCGAAGGTGGAACCCGCGCCGCGCGCCATGTATTCCGTGCACAGGATCGGCCGGTGCAGCGTCTCCAACTGCACGATGCGGCGCTCAAACGACTCCGGCCAACTGTAGTCGTGGAAGCTGACGATATCGCTTTCACCAAGCTGGATGTTTTCCGTGGGGCTGAGCGTTGCCGGGTTATCCCAGCGGTCGTGCTGCCACACACCGCTGGTCAGCGGCTGCACCGGTCCAACGCTGCGTGCCCAGGCGAACACCTTCGGTAGCATCGCGTCCATCAACGCTGTTTTGTTTTTCAGGTTCGCGGTGTAGTTGCCGCCACCGCCGTTATCGGGCTCGTTCCACACGTCCCATGCCAGAATGCGGGTATCGCCCGCAAAGTGGCCGACGACGCCCTTGACGTACGCTTCGAACCGCGGCTGCTGGCTCGCGTCGGCAAGCGCGACGCCGGGCGATTGCACCCATCCGCTGTTGTGCACGCCGGGAATCGGCGGGTGCTGCGGGCCGAGCTTCGGCTCTGGGTCCCAGCAACTGTCGAACAGCACAAACACCGGCTTGATGCCATGTTTTTGCGCGATGCGAAGGAACTCGTCCATGCGTTGCGTCATGCCGGTTTCGTCTTGCTGCCACAGCAGGTCGTGCAGAAACACGCGCATGGTGGTCATGCCGATGGCCTGCGCCCAGCCCAGTTCGCGGTCGATCTCCGCCGGATCCCACGTGGCGGCCTGCCACATTTGCAGCTCGTTGATCGCATCGGACGGGAGAAAGTTTCCGCCAATGGGATACGGCTGGTGCGCCATGTAGGCGGTCGCCTCAGCGGGTGTCCAGCGCGCGCGGGGCGGGTTGGCACATAGCGCGGGAAGGGCGAGGAAGAGCAGAAGTGCGGTCGGGAGCAGGCGGTTCACGGCGTCTCCAGGGCAACAGAGCGGTGCCGGGCAAGCATATGCAACTGCATGCCGGTTGCCAAGGGCTACGTCACCCAAACGCATCTTGACTTGTGGTTCCGGGTCTTTTCTACTAGGCAGTGAGCATAATGAACGGCGGCACAACATTTCGAGAGCTCTGCGCGGAGCATGGCATTGCCGTCACCCACCAGCGGCAGGTCCTGTATGAAACGATGCAGGGCATGCACGGCCATCCCTCGCCGGAAGAGGTGTACGCGTCGGTCAAGCAGCGCATTCCGTCCATTTCCCTGGCAACGGTATACAAAAATATTCATCTGTTTGTGCAGAGCGGCGTGTTTCGTGAGTTGTCGATGCACCATGGCACGCTACGTGTCGAAATGAACAAGGATCCGCATCACCACCTGGTGTGCAGTGTGTGCAAGCGTGTGATGGATGTGGAGCACGATGAGCTCGGCATGGGGGCGCCACGGCTGCGGTTGGCGAGCGGCTTTATCGTTGAGCGGGTTTCGGTCGACGTAATCGGTGTCTGCTCCGATTGCCAGGCGCGCGTCAACTGATTCCCAGCTTCAAGTCGTTCCCGATTGGGACCGTTTCGCCGCGAATTCTGTGGTGCCGGATGGGTTTGGGCGGCGTCCAATCGGCTATGCGATCACTCTTTCCATGCGGCAGTGCCGTCAACCCAATCCGCTCTGGATCGAGATGGACGCGCTTGCCGAGTGTTGCCGCAGTGTGCGGCTCAATGCTGCTGGGTGGCTGTTCAAACTTTTTCAGTAAGACCACGACGACAACAACGACATCCACTGCCTCCACGACGGGGAACTACGCCTTTGTCGCGAACGAGGGCAGTAACACGCTGACAGGCTACAGCATCTCCACGGCCGGCGTGCTGACCGCGCTGAGCGGAACCCCATTGAGCTTTACGCTGCCGCCCACGGCTGCCGCGGTATCGCGCAGCAATAACTTCCTGTGGGTCGGCACGGCGTCCCAGATTTTTGGCTATGCGATTTCGTCCAGCGGTGCGATTACCCCACTGAACAGTGGAGCGACGCTGGTAAACGCCAACTGCACCGACATGCAGACCACCCCCGACGGCAAGTACCTGATGGTGCTGGATGGCACCGGCAATTCCATCGATCTGTTCACCATCAATAGTGACGGCACGCTCTCGACTGCGGTCGGTATCGGCTTTACCCCGCCGTCCGGGTCGTCCATTCCGCACACGCTGCGCATCAACCCTGCGGGAACCATGGTGGCCGCCTCACTCGGTACTGCCGGCGAGATGCTGTTCAGCTTCAGCTCGTCCACGGCGACGCTCGCGCAGCTTGGGAATCAAACTGTTCCCCCGAATCTGACGGCGGACTATGGCAATGCGTGGGATCCCACCGGAAGCTACCTGTATGTGGTGCGCGTTGGAACGTCGGCGGGTCTCGTCGTGAACAGAGTGTCCAGTACCGGCACGCTCACGCCGACCACCAGTACCGTCTACGCGACCGGCGACAATCCTTATGCTGTAACGCTGGACAACGCCGGCACGTATGCGTACGTGGCGAACCATGGCTCCAGCAATATCTCCGCCTGGACGATCGGGACCAACGCGGCGTTGACAGCGGTAAGCGGATCGCCGTTCACCTCAGGCTCAGGTGTGGCGGTGCTGGGCGCGGATTCCACCAGCAAGTACCTGCTTGCCGTGGCGCCAAGCGGATCGCCGGACCTGTCGCTCTACAGCTTCGACGCCACGGTCGGCGGCAAGCTCGACCTGGTGACGTCGACCGCAACCGGCACCACGCCTTCGTTCCTGGCGCTGTCGCACTGATCTGCCGTGTGCCGGTGCTACCCTTGATCCTGGCATGAATCAAGCATTTCGGATGAAGAAGTTAGGCGTGTGCGCCTTGGAACATCGCGGTTTGCGGCGCGTAGCGTTGACACTGAGTGCTGCATCCGTCCTGCTGGGCGGTTGCAGCGACATGAAGCCGAAGATGTTGCGGCACTACGTCTACGTGACGGCCAAGGGAACCTTTTTGCGCGATCGCATTGCTGCCGTGTCCAACCGCACGGGCAACGTGGTAAACGGCCAACGGCTGGAAGTGTTGGAGGGGAACAAGCGGTTTTACAAAGTGAAGACCGACAAGGGTGAGGTCGGCTGGATCGACGAAAAAGCCGTCGCGACGGATGCGGTGTCCAAGGAGTTCGACGACCTGAACACCGTGCACGCCAAGGACCCCTACGTGGCCAGTGGCGTGGTGCGCGACGATGTGTACCTGCACAGCAAACCGGGTCGCGATACGGATAAGCTCTACCGCCTGGACGAGGGCGAGAAGCTGAAGCTGATTACCCGCGCCAGCACCCTGAAACCGGTGCCGCCTGGGTACGTTGCACCCGTTGCCGTACCGTCCGCGAAAGGGAAAAAATTCCCAAAAACTTCAGAAACCGCTCCCGCCGCACCGGAGCCGCCGGCCATGGAAGACTGGTGGCTGGTTCGCGACGCGCACAATCATACCGGCTGGATGCTGAGCCGCATGCTCGACGTCGATGTGCCGGATTCCGTCGCGCGCTATGCCGAAAATCAGCGCATCGTCGGTGCCTACATCTTGAACATGGTGAACGATCCGGAGATCGAAGGCCCGATCAAGGATGTGCCGAACTATGTCGTGGTGCTGAGTCCGTTCAAGGCCGGCCTGCCGTACGACTTCAACCAGCTTCGCGTTTTTTACTGGAACACGAAAAAACATCGCTACGAAGGGGCAAACCGCGATCGCAACATCCTGGGTTATTTGCCCGTCCGCATCGGCACCGACGCGGGATACGCGGCGAAGGATCACGGCAATCCGTTCGCCGGCCAGGCACCGACGTATACCTACACCGTGCTTGCGGGCGGCGCTCCGGTGCCGGGCTTCGATCCGGCGACGGGACAGTTGAACCCGAAGAAGGGCGACCTGGTGACGAAGACTTACCGGCTTGAGGGCAACAACACCCGCCGCGTGCTGCCGCAGGGCGCCGCGCCGCCGTCCGAGGCACGCCTGGAACCGGAAGAAGCCAAAGACAAGAAAAAGAAGAGACGATGACGAAAGAAACTTTTCCGGCGGTCGACCGTGAATGGCTGCGCGGCCTGCCGAAGTGTGAGTTGCACCTGCATCTGGAAGGCACCATCCTGCCGGAGACGCTGGTCATCCTCTCGCAGCGTCATGACGCCGAGCCGCTGACGCTGGAGTCCGCGCGCGCCCTGTACGTCTACGAAGATGTCCTCGGTTTTTTGCGCGCGTTCGGCCAGGTGAGCCAGCGTTTGCAGACCGTCGAAGATTTCGAACTCATCGCCTACGAGATGGTCCACCGGCTGACGACGCAGGGCGTGCGGCACGCGGAGGTCTACATCAGTTTCGGCATCCTGCTGCGCTTCAAGCCGCACTTGACGTTTGCGGCGGTGACGGAGGCGATCGAGCGCGGCCGGCTGCGCGCCGAAGCCGAGTTCGGCACGACGGTGCTTTGGATTATCGATGCCGTGCGGCATTTCGGCGTGGAAGAAGGCGCGGTCGTTTTTCGTGCCGCGGCAGAGCTGCGGGAGCGCTTTCCCAGCATCGTCGGCATCGGCATCGGCGGGGATGAGGCACGTGGGCCGGCCGACGACTTTCGCGACGTTTACGCGGAGGCCAGGGCCGCCGGTCTCCACCTCACGGTTCATGCCGGCGAGTCTGTGCCGGCA
Organism: uncultured Granulicella sp.; assembly: GCA_964658865.1. Classification (GTDB taxonomy): domain Bacteria; phylum Acidobacteriota; class Terriglobia; order Terriglobales; family Acidobacteriaceae; genus Terriglobus. Next base: position 77 of record CBAAAH010000002.1, on the reverse strand, counting down.
AGCTCTATCTGGAGCGCCATCAATATCGGCGCGGAGCGGATCGGCCATGCATTGAGCGCCGTGAACGACCCGGAACT
>CBAAAH010000001.1:0-56098 GCA_964658865.1 uncultured Granulicella sp. | reverse complement strand
GCCGCTCCAGGATCTCTTCCGGCATCTGCAAGTCGCGTCCAATCCTCCGCACCTCATCCTTGAACAAATCCCGCAGCGGCTCAATCAACTTCAGCTTCATATCTTCCGGCAGCCCACCCACATTATGGTGGCTCTTGATCACGTGCGAAGGCCCATGAACACTGGCCGATTCGATCACGTCCGGATAAAGTGTCCCCTGCACCAGCCACGCGACTTCCGCGCCCGTTGCATCGTGGGCAATGTCACCGGTGGCTTCCTGCGCACGCAGAATCTTTGCGGCCTCATCGTCGAACACCGTGATGAACTCGCGGCCGATGATCTTGCGCTTGGTCTCAGGATCGGTGATGCCGCCAAGTTGCGAGAGAAATCGCTTGCTGGCGTCGACCGCGACGACGTTGAGCCCCAGCTTCTCGCGCATGTTCTTCTGCACCTGCTGGAACTCGTCCTTGCGCAACACGCCGTTGTTCACGAAGATACACGTGAGCCGGTCGCCGATGGCCTTCGACACCAGCACCGCGGCAACCGCGGAATCGACGCCGCCGCTCAGGCCGCAGATGGCATGGCCATCGCCTACCTGCTTGCGAATGGCTTCAACGGTGGTTTGAATGAACGACTCGGGCGTCCAATCCGCCGTTGCACCGCAGATGCGCAGCACAAAATTTTTCAGCAGCTCAGCTCCCTGCTTGCTATGCGCGACCTCGGGATGCCACTGCACGGCGTACATGCCGCGCGATTCGTCGGCGATGCTGGCCACCGCATTGTGCGTCTGTGCCGCGACGACGAAGCCTGGCGGCATGTCCACCACGCTGTCCCCATGGCTCATCCACACTTCGAGCGTCTGCGGCAGGCCGGCAAACAGCCGGTTTTCAACAGCGACGGTAACCTCGGCGTCGCCGTACTCGCGCTTGTCCGCCGGTTCCACGCGGCCGCCAAGATTTTGGGCCATCCACTGCATGCCGTAGCAGATGCCCAGCGTCGGCAAGCTCAACTCCAGCAGCGCGGGATCGACCTTAGGAGCGTCCGCGTCATACACGGAACTTGGTCCACCCGATAGGATGATGCCCGTCGGCGCGAGCGCCTGAACCTGTGCCAGAGTCGCCGTGCATGGCAGCACAACGGAAAATACATTAAATTCGCGGATGCGGCGCGCGATCAACTGCGTGTACTGCGCACCAAAGTCGAGGATAACGATCGTCGAACTGCTCACAAGACCAGTGTATGCGAATCGTCATGGCAGCAAGCCGGAGGGACGGTGAAAACATCCATCTCCGGCTCGCCCCAGGTCTCTTTAGGAAGGATCCTTCGTGCGTGTCCGTTGTACGCCGGTAAAGACGCCGGCACCGAGCAGAATGAGCGCGAGCGCGACGATCCAGTGCTGCGGCACGTGCGCCAGGTTGCAGGCGTAGACGATGCCGCCGATCAGGATAAGGTAGCCGACGAGATAGATGCCGAAATTCATGGGTGCTCCAGAACAGGAATGTTCGTTTTGCGATGGGATGCGGCTCAGCGCCGGAACGTCACTTCGCGCCGTGCAATGAACCTGGCAGCAGCGTCACAAACGCGCGCAGACGTGCGACGTGAAACAGGTCGGACGCGGCAAAATACCAGAGTGCAATGATGCCCGACCACAGTGCGATATAGCCCTCGGTCATCACATTGGCGAACGGCAGTGGAAACGCGGAGAAAGCCATCGCGAGCACGAGCAACATTATTTTGACGATCGCCAGCACCATATTGATCTCAAACAGCGAACCGCGCACGTGGTGCAGGCGCACCGTTGCCATCAGGCTGTCGATTGGGCCAAGGCCGTTGCGCATAGCCAGTACCGGTGCCGCGGTAAACATCCAGCCGATGCCCGCAGCCAAGACGAACAGGCCAAGCGACAGCACGATGGAACCGCCGACATAGAGCATCGTTTTCGGTTCGCCACCACGCAAAATCGGATTGACGATGGACTGGGTGGCAAGTGCGCGCTGACCGAACCACCATGCTGCGGCGACGCCCAGAATCGGCAACAACCGCAGCAGTTGCAGCACCAGCAGGGTTGCGGGGCGCGGCGTCATGGCAGGGTCGAGCCGCCGCAGCACAAAGGTCCGGCCCACCGTGGAGCACAGCACCCACCACACCAATAGCAGTGGCCCCAACCATAGCAGCGTGTGCTCTACACCCGGCAGCACCAGCGTAAAAAAGCTGGAAAGCGTGATCGATGCGCGCATGGGGTCGGTAAGGAGCTGGTTGATCGACAAACCCTCGATGCCCGTGAAACGCCAAGGGACCGCATCGAGAATGGCTTCCCCCGCACGCACCGACAGGTGGACCGCCGGGATGCCGAACGCCCACCGCCACGCAATCTCAATGGCGGTAAGCGACGGATGGCTCCACACGTACGTCAAGACGGAGACGAAGCCCTGCGTGGCGCGTTGCGGTTCACGCTTCACCGGCATGGCTTAGCGCACCACGAAGTTGACGAGCTTGCCGGGAACCGCGACCACCTTGACCACCGTCTTGCCCGCGAGCCTGGCCACGACCTTTTCATCCGCGTGTGCGCTCGCCTTCATCGCCTCGACGTCGGAGGCTGCGGCAATACGCACGATGGTGACGAGCTTGCCGTTGACCTGCACGGGGATCTCGATCTCGTCTTCGCGCGCCAGTTCGGCATTGGCCTTGGGCCAACTCTGGCGGAAGACGATGCCGTCTTGATCCAACTCGGTCCACAGCTCCTGCGCGAGAAATGGCGCGAACGGTGCCAGCATCAACGTCAGCGAACGGAACAGTTCACGTTGTGTGGTGGCACCGATGTCGCCGGAATCCATCGCCGGCTCGGCGGCCATGATCTCGTTCACCAGAATCATGATGCCGGCAATACAGGTGTTGAAGTGCCAACGTCCGCTGAAGTCCAGCGTGATCTTCGCGATGGTCTGGTGCAAGGTACGCATCAGCTTCTGGCCGACAGGGCTCAAGGCTTCTTGCGTCGCAAATTCCTCACCCGCGCGTAGGCTGGCCGCGTATTTGAGCACAATGCGGTACACCCGCGACAGAAAACGGGAGACACCGGCGACACCGTCCTCCTGCCATTCCAGGTCGCGGTCGGGCGGCGCGGCAAACAGGGCGTACATGCGCGTCGCGTCGGCACCGTACTTGGCGATCATGTCGTCGGGCGACACCACGTTGCCCTTGCTCTTCGACATCTTCGCGCCGTTCTTGATGACCATGCCCTGCGTGAACAGGCGCTTTGCCGGTTCGCTGTTCGTGATCAGGCCAATGTCGCGCATCACCTTCGTCCAAAAGCGCGAGTAAATCAGGTGCAGGATCGCGTGCTCGACGCCGCCGATGTACTGGTCGATCTCAAACCAGTAGTTCGCGGCCTCACTGCTAAAGGGCACGGTATCGTTCTTCGGGTCGGTGTACCGGTAGAAGTACCACGAAGAATCGACGAACGTATCCATTGTGTCGGTTTCGCGCTTGGCGGCCCCGTCACACGCGGGACACGTGGTATCGACGAAGCTGGGCACGTTCGCGAGGGGCGATCCGGTGGTGCCCGCGACGTCGATGTTGTCCGGCAGAAGGATGGGCAACTGCGACTCCGGCACGGGCTGCATACCGCAACGTTCACAGTAAACGATCGGAATCGGCGTGCCCCAGTAGCGCTGTCGGCTCACGCCCCAGTCTTTCAGGCGATAGGTCGTGGTGGGTTTGCCGAAGCCGCCTGCCTGCGCAAACTTCGTCATCTCTTCCTGTGCTTCCAGCACGGGTTCGCCGGACCATTTGCCGCTGTCGATCAGCACGGCCTCGGCCTTGCCGGTGTACGGCAGAGCAAGGTCGTCGGTGTCGACGTTGGGCGCGACCACGCGGCTGATGGGCAGGTTGTACTTCGTCGCAAACTCGAAGTCGCGCTCGTCATGCGCGGGCACGGACATGACTGCGCCCGTGCCGTAGCCGGCGAGCACGTAATTCGCCACCCAGACCGGCAGCTTTTCACCGTTGAACGGGTTGACCGCATAGCGACCGGTAGGTACACCGTGCTTCGGCAGTTCACCCAGCGCGTCGGTGTCGCGCGCGGTCTTCTGCTGCGCAATCATCTCGTCCACTTGCGGCTTGAGCGCCTCGTCGAAGCCGCACCAGTGCTGGATGAGCGGGTGATCCGGCGCGAGTTGCAGGCTGGTCGCGCCAAAGATCGTGTCGATGCGCGTGGTGAAGACCGTGATGGCCATGGCGTCGATGCAGCCGTCCACGGCGAACGTTACCTCCGCGCCGTGCGACCGGCCGATCCAGTTGCGCTGCATGGTTCTGACTTTTTCAGGCCAGCCGTCCATGCTGTCGAGGCCGTCGAGCAGTTCGTCCGCATAGTTGGTGATGCGGTAGAACCACTGCGTCAGGTCGCGCTGCTCGACGAGGGTATCTTCATGGCGCCAGCAGTAGCCGTTCACGACTTGCTCGTTCGCCAGCACGGTCGCGCACACCGGGCACCAGTTGACTTTGCTCTTCTTGCGGTAGGCGAGATCGCGCTTAAACATCTCCAGGAAAAACCACTGGTTCCAGCGGTAATAGTCAGGCAGGCAGGTGGTGACTTCGCGCGACCAGTCATAGCTCAGGCCAAGCTGGCGCATCTGCTTGCGCATCTCCGCGATGTTCGCGAGGGTCCACTCTCGGGGCGCGGTCTTGTTCTTGATCGCGGCGTTTTCGGCGGGCAGACCGAAGCTGTCCCAACCCATGGGGTGCAGGACGTTATAACCGTTCATCCATTGGTAGCGTGCCAGCGCGTCGCCGATGGAGTAGTTGCGCACGTGGCCGATGTGGAGCTTGCCCGAGGGGTACGGCAGCATTTCAAGAACATAGTATTTCGGCTTGCCGCTAGCATGCGGCTCAGCGGCGTACAGGGCGGGATCGGCGTCCCAGGCGGCCTGCTGGCGAGGTTCAATTTCGGCCGGGTTGTAGCGGATTTCATTGGCTTCTGGCATTGGTTTCATTGTACGAGGTCTTGCCCCTGCGCTTTACTTCCTCAACGGGTTAGAGCCGTGCATAGGCCATGCGGTCACGTGTGCTTCAGTGGGAGGCCGCTGTTCCATACCGGCAAGAGCCTGCAGGACACTGACGTTGCGCTGGATGTCGGTGGGATTGTCGACCGGTGTTTCCGCGATGAAGGCACTCAGGGCAAAGCGGTTGTCCTGCAGCAGACGGCGAAACGCGGCGGGGCCGATCGTGCCATCGCCGATGTGCTGGTGGCGATCGAGTCTGGAGCCCATGGCGGCCTTGGCATCGTTGCAATGCCAGACTTTAACGCGGGCGAGGCCGATGGCTTTCTCAATCTGCCCGAGCGTCTCCTCGTAGCCTTCCGGCGTGACGAGGTCGTAGCCGGCGACGTGGGTGTGGCAGGTGTCTAAACAGGTGTCGACGGGGGCGCACCGGTCCAGCAGGTGCAGCAGGTCGCCAATCTGGTCGAAGCTGCGGCCCATGCTGAACTCGGAGCCGGCGGAGTTTTCCACGAGGATGCGCAGCGGTGAGGCCTGGCAGTTGAGACCGTCGATGGCGCGCGCGATGTTTTCTGCCGCGTGTTGCAGGGCTTCCGTGCGGGTAATGCCCTTCCACGAACCGGGATGCAAAACGAGGTAGTCCGCGTCAAGGGCAAGGGCGCGCTCGACTTCACCGCGAAAGGCCTGCGTGCTGTTTTGGCGGATCGATTCCGTCTGTGAACAGAGATTGATGAGGTAGGACGCGTGGACGGTGAGCGGCGCAATGTCGTGCTGCGTGCGCAGGATGCGCATCTGCTCGGCGTGCTCTACCGGAATAGGCGCGGCACGCCATGTGCGCGGGGATGAGGTGAAGATCTGAAAGCAGTTGGCACCACAGTCAAGCGCACGCTGCACGGCGGTATGGGTACCGCCGCTTGTGGAAAGGTGAATGCCGATGCGCCTGGTGGGAAGCGGTTTGATCGTGGAACGAGAAGCCATGCCTTCCATGGTAGGCGAAGCGCGGCGCGGCTCAGCCGTGGGAAGCGAACACCGCTGCATGCGTGGGCATGCCAAGCGAATTAGGAAGTTGCGGCGAGGTACACACACGAGCGGCGATGTCGTCCATGGAAGGCCACCAGAGCGAGTCGCCGTAGCGGCGGTCCACCTCAGTAAACAGGCGGTCCAGATAGTTGCGATAGGGAATGTCCATGCCGTCCAGAAGGGTGTGGCCGGGCAGGTATTTGCTGATGTGGGCCTTGACAGAAACGAGGCCTCCTGCCTCGATAACAGCGATGGCGCGATCGATGCTGGAGGTGGCCTGAAAGTTGGTGGGGATGTGAACCAGTCGGCCGCCCAGAATGGTTTGCGGGTAGAGGAGCGACACGCCGGTTAGGCCGCTGCCACCGGTAAGGGCGCAGCGATGGATAGGCGTTTCAAGGTCGCGCGCGGAGGCGACCCAACGGAGGCCGTTGTGAATCATGGCCTCCCCCAGGTTGTCAGAGAAATGCCACGCGGGCGGGCAGACGCCAGGCGAAAAGAGCAGGCCGGCACGGTGAAAAATACGCATGGCGCGACGTAGCAGGTTGTTGCACTGGCGCTGGGACAGGCCGCGAAATTCCACGAGCGGAAGGGGGCCGCGGCGCAGGTGGTGCAACCCGTGAAGCGCAACGTCGGTACGCGGCAACGTGGCCAGATAGCGCACAAAGCCGGGATGTCGATCGAGGCGCATCGACCCCAATGGCAGAGGACGACTCAGGTACACGCGGTCGCGCACCATCGGAATACGCGACAGAACGCCGCGGTGCGCATGGGGGCGGACCTGCCGCCAGTCTGGCGTGACGAACAGCGTGCAGTGCAGGTGCGCATGCCGGCAGAGCAGCCAGTCGATGTGACCAAGCGCACCCTGGGCAAGGTCGCCCCCGGCTTCAAAGGCGTCTGTCGAACGGCCCGGGTGCACATCGTCGACGGTGAAGCAAATGGCCGCGCGTTTGCCCGGTGGAAGCCACGGACGCACCTCCCCAGCGGGGTAGGACACCGCGTCGGCAGGGCAGGATATCATCGGATTGATCTTACCGTACGAGGACTTCGGCAGAGACATCAAGTTGTGCATGGCTCGAAAGTATTCAGAATCGAGCGACACAGCGTCGGCGTGAGACGATGCTTCATATTTTAAGTGGAACGAGAGAGTTGGCGAGACGATGAGCACGACGCAAACGCTGCAAAACCATGTACGCATCGACCGCGCTTACCTTGCGCTGATGGTGCTGAACCTGACAGACCTGATTGCGGCGATCTGGTGGATGGCACGGCATTTCGATGCGCACCACCTGGTGGTGGTGGGTCTGGCGGTTGCGGTGATGAGCGCGACGATCGCTACGCGGCACTACGCGCTGGTCAACCAGAACCGGATCATTCGGCTGGAAGAAAACGTGCGGCTGCACTGGATGGGTGCGGACGGCGCAGGTTTGACGATGAAGCAGATGATCGCGCTGCGATTTGCCGGCGATGGTGAGGTGGTAGAGCTGGCGCGCAGAGCGGCTGCAGGAGGTCTAACGCCGAAGCAGATCAAGGAAGCGATCGTGGTTTGGCGGGCGGATATGGAGCGGGTTTAAGCGAACCTGCGAAGTTCGTTTACGTCCACGAGATCTTGAGGGCGCCCAGCAGCCAGTTTGTTCTCAATTAAGTCTTCCCGCGAAATGACATGAACGGGTACCCCGAAAAGAATGTCTTCCTTCCGATTGGGCCATGCCGCGGCAAAGGTTTTTCCATCGATTCGGACGAGCACGTCAATGCGAGCAGGAGGACGCCCCATTCCGTACCATGTGCCATTCTCTGAGGCGAAATCCTGCGCTGTGAGGCCAGCCAAAGGTGCACCAAACTCCGCGAGAGCGGCGAAGGTTCTCAGACTGTTTTCCGGAGTCGCCTCGACGAAAACGTCCAAGTCTTTTGTTGCGCGAAATTCACGGTGGATGGAGTAGGCGAAACCGCCGACGATAAGGTAGCGAACGGCATGCTTGTTAAAGAGAATCAGCAGATCTTTGAAGTCGCTCACGTCCGCCCACCGCCTCATACGTTCTGCCGTATGCGTTAAAGATGGCTTCGTTCATCTCCATCGAAATGCGCAGGCGCTCCCCAATTGAGAGCGCCTGCCATGCGTCGTACTCCTGACGCTCGAAAGCTTCTGTGTCGGTGACGCGCGTGAATGTCCAGCCTTCGCGAACCATTATCTAATTTTAGTAGACGTCGAGCTGGTAGCGCTTTTCTTTTTTCATGGTGTTGAGGTATTCCTGCGCGGCGTCGGGGGAGCAGGATTTGCCGTTGGCGATGGAGTCGAGGAGGGTTGTTTCGACGTCCTTGGCCATACGGCTAGCGTCGCCGCAGACGTAGAAGAAAGCACCCTGCTCAAGCCAGGAGAAGAGCTCGGCCGAGTTCTCCTTCATGCGGTCCTGCACGTAAATTTTCTTCTGCTGATCGCGGGAGAAGGCGGTGTCAATGCGGGTAAGCGTGCCATCGGCAACCATAGCGTCCCACTCCTTTTCGTAAAGGAAATCCGAGGCGCGGCGCTGCTCGCCGAAGAAAAGCCAGTTTTTGCCCCCGCCGCCGTCGACCTGGCGCTGCTGCAGAAAGGCCCGGAACGGGGCGATACCGGTGCCTGGGCCGATCATAATGACGGGCGCGGACTTGTCTTCAGGCAGGCGGAAGTTCTGGTTGGCGTGCAGGAAGATGGGCATGGTTGCGCCCTGATCGGCACGCTCGCCGAGGTGGCCGCTGCAGAGGCCCTGGCGGTCGCGATTATGGGTGTGGTAACGCACGACGCGGACCGTGGTATGCACGGTGTCGGCGTTCTTCGCCTGGGCGCTGGCGATGCTGTACATCCGAGGCGTGAGCCGACCGAGGATCGTAAATAGCTGCTGCGGATCGGTGATGCCGCCGGGGTGCTCCTGTGCGAGGTCAAGAAACTCGCGGCCGTAGACGTACTCTTCGGCGCGGGATTTGTTGTCCTGACCGGCGAGGCTCTTGAGGAAGTCGAGGCCGGGTGTGCTTTCGGGCGCGACCTTTGCATACGCATTGACCGAACCGCGGGTGAGTTTGCCGATGTGCAGCTTGGTGGTCAGGGCGTCGCGCAGGTCCGTGGGCTTCTTGAAGAAGTCGAGCACCTGTTCGGAGCCGGTGTAGCCGATGGCCTTGAGCACGTCATCGACTTCGCTGTCGCGGTTGGTGGGCAGAATGCCTACCGCGTCGCCTGGGGTGTACGTCATGGAAGGGTCGAGGGCAAGCTCGATGTGGCGGGTTTCCTTTTCGGAGTCGCTGTCGGTCATGACGTAGTTGACCAGCATGGTGGAGACGAAGGGGTTGTTGCGAGTATAGGTCTGGGTCTCGGTGCTCATGGGTTCTCTCGGTTTGACTGGAATTCAGGCTAACATGGTCGGCGATCTCAGGGGATAGGGGGAAAGACCTAGGCTTGATACGACATACCGGCTTTCGTGGGAGGATTGGAGCGTAGCTCCATTGATGCGACCTTCGGGAGGCCGAGTTTGGCAGAGCAGGCAGACAGCAATACGACGGGACAGGGCGGCAATATGATTCAGGACAATCGTTCGGCAGAAGGCATTCGTTCCGCGTTTCTGCGCCACATGCGGCGCACGCTGGGCAAGCCCATTGAGTTCGCCAGCGAGCTGGACCGGTATCGTGCGATGGCGCACGTGGTACGAGACCGTGTGATGGACGACTGGATCGAGACGGTCGAGCACTACAAACAGCAGGATGTGCGCGTGGTGGCTTACCTGAGCGCGGAGTTTCTGCTGGGACCGCACCTGATGAACGGCATGCTGAACTTAGGTATCAGCCATGCGGCGGAGGTGGCGACCGAAGGCATGGGCCTGAGCCTTACCGCGATGGCCGATGCAGAGCCGGAACCGGGGCTAGGAAATGGCGGCCTGGGGCGTCTTGCCGCCTGCTACATGGATTCCCTCACGACGCTGGAGGTGCCTGCGATCGGATACGGACTGCGGTATGAGTTCGGCATCTTTCGGCAGGAGATCAAGGACGGCTGGCAGATTGAGCATTCGGACAAGTGGCTGCAGTACGGCAACCCGTGGGAGATTGCAGCGAGCGATGCCAGCCAAGATATTTCGTTCGGTGGCCACACCGAAACGACGACCTCTGAGGACGGAACCATTCACTGGAAGTGGATTCCGGCGTTCAAGGTCAAGGGCATCGCGTATGACACGCCCATTCCGGGCTTCCGCGATAAGCAGGTGAACCGGCTGCGGCTGTGGAAGGCGGAGGCAGAGGACAGCTTCGACCTGGAGACGTTTAATCGCGGCGATTATATGGGCGCAGTGCGGGAAAAGATGGAGTCCGAAACGATTTCGAAGGTGCTCTATCCGCCGGACGAGACCGAGCAGGGCAAGCGGCTGCGGCTGATGCAGCAGTACTTCTTCACCGCATGCAGCCTGAAGGACATGGTGCGGCTGACCAAGCTGCAGGGCCGGCCGATGAACGAGTTTGCCGAAAAGTGGACGGTGCAGTTAAACGATACGCACCCATCGATCGGCATCCCGGAGCTGATGCGCATTCTGACCGACGAAGAGAGCCTGGAATGGGAAGAGGCGTGGACGATCACGCAGGGCACGTTCGGGTACACCAACCACACGCTGCTGCCGGAAGCGTTGGAGAAATGGCCGCTGCCGATCTTTGCGGGTCTGCTGCCGCGACACCTGGAGATTATTTACGAAATCAATCGTCGTTTTCTAAAGGAGATGTCGGCGAAGTTTCCGAACGATGCGGCGAAGCTGGAGCGCATGAGCCTGATCGGGGAGACCGGCGAAAAGCAGGTACGGATGGCGAACTTGGCGGTCGTCGGCAGCAAGGCCGTAAACGGTGTGGCGGCGCTGCACACACAACTGCTGAAAGAAGACACGCTCAAGGATTTTTATGAGGCGTTCCCCGAGCGATTCAGCAATAAAACTAATGGCGTGACACCGCGGCGATGGATGATGCTGGCAGACCCGCCGCTGACGGCGCTGATCGACGAGAGCATCGGACAGGGCTGGCACACAGACCTGATGGAATTGAGGGTGCTGGAAAAGTTTGTCGAGGACAATGGATTTCTGGAGAAATGGCGCAAGCGGCAGGAGGCATCGAAGGGCCGGCTCTCAGACTTCGTAAATCGCACGATGGGCATGACACTGAATCCGGCGAGCATGTTCGACGTGCAGGTGAAGCGTATTCACGAGTACAAGCGGCAGCACATGAACGCGCTGCACATTCTGAGTATGTATTGCCGCATCAAAAGCGGCGAGTTGAAAGATATACCGCCGCGCACGTTCCTGTTCGGTGGCAAAGCCGCGCCGAGTTACACCTATGCCAAGCTGATGATCAAGCTGGTGTGCAGCGTGGGTGAGTTCGTCGGCGAAGATCCGGACACGAAGGATTTATTGCAGGTGGTATTCGTGCCGGATTACTCGGTTAGTTTAGGCCAGCGGATCTATCCCGCCGCCGACTTACATGAGCAGATTTCAACCGCAGGCAAGGAAGCCAGCGGCACGGGCTGCATGAAGTTCATGATGAACGGGGCGGTATCCATCGGAACGCTGGATGGCGCGAACATCGAAATTCGCGACGAGGTGGGCGCAGAGAACTTCTTCCTGTTTGGCAAGACAGCGGCGGAGATTGCGGACGAGCAAGCGCACGGCTACCGGCCACGCACCTATTACGAGAAGAGCCCGTTGCTGAAGGAAGTGATCGACGGGCTGAGCAGCGGGCGATTCAGCAACGGCGATCGCGACACCTTTGCGCCGATCGTGCGCGACCTGCTGCAGGTGGACCGCTTTTTCGTGATGGCCGATTTCGACGACTATGTGAAGGTGCAGGGCGAGGCGGGTACGGCATTTGCGGACCAGCACCAGTGGAGCAAGACATCGCTGCTGAATACGGCACGGTCCGGAAAGTTCAGCTCAGACCGAGCGATTCGCGAGTACTGCGCGGATATCTGGAAGGTACCGGTTCGGCGTTAGTTCCCATCCTGCTTTCATCCAAGCCTCTCCCTCCGCGGAGAGGCTTTTTGTGCTCGATTCGGCGCAGCAGAAATGTTTGTTTCGTCCAAAGATGGAATGCGATTCAGCACGGTACACACCATGACTTCTTTATGGTTCGAGTGGGTGGGTCCGTCACACAATGTGCAGCTACTTGATGCGCCGGTTTCGTTTTTCTTGTGAGCGCTATGGATGGCCCACAGGTGGTGTGATGGAGTGCCGCCCCGATCAGTGAGCTTGTCCGAATCGCTACACCATCCTTGGAGTAAAACCCGAGCGATAAAGCTAGCTGAGGGTCCAACGGACGGAGTACGCCGCGAGCTCTGCAGGACTGAGGGCCTGCCCTTCGAGCCAGATGGTTTCCGCGCCTTCAGCAACAGCGGTGAAGCCATTCCAGGAGAAAGGGCGAAGGTTGGCACTGAGGCGAAGTTCCCTGCCCTCGTTCAGCATCCATGCGACTTCAAAGGTATTCGCGGCAAGGATGCGGGGCTGGCCACATCGGCCGCCGAGCCGGCTGATAAGCGGCGCGATAGATTCGAGGCGCACACGCAGGATGTTGCGGTACCAGGGCAGCCAGTCGCTGTGAGCCGAATCTTCAAGTTCCTGCCAGTTTAGTTTTGCGGAAAGAAAGGTTTCTTCCGCCTGCGGATCAGGGGATTTCGCCAGTTCCTCGTCGCTCGCGTTGTGGAGTTTTTGCAGGAATTCACGGCGCCCCTTGCCGACATCATGGCCGAGTTGACCGTGGAAATCGCAGAAGTACGGGAAGGGACTGGTTGCTGCGAATTCGTCGCCCATGAATAGCATCGGGACCTGCGGTACAAGCAACAGGACGGCCATGACGGCATGAACGTGCTGCGGTGGAATGAGCGCGTGGATGCGCTCGCCGGCAATGCGATTGCCAATGAGATCATGCGTCTGGACGAAGCTGATGAAAGCGGTCGGCGGAACTTCGCAGCGGTGGGCTTCGCCTTCGCCACGTGACTCCTTATCTTCCGCAGCCAGAATGAAACCCTCGGCGATGGCGTGAGAAAGGCGGCGGGTTTCGTCGTCAGGGCTGCCGTCGCCCGGTTCATCAAAGACAGAGCGCATGCCGGCGCCGAGCAGGTGGCTCATGTCGTGGTTCCACTGCGCGGTGTAACGTTCGGCGATACCCTCTGCATTACGAACGAGCGCGTTGGAGACGTTGTCTTCATCTTCGCGGATGAGGTGAACGTGACGCGGCGGCAACTGTGCTGCAGCAAACTCGCGGACGCGAATTGCCATTTCATCCAGAACATGGAGGCGACTGTGGTCGATGATGGTGTGCGAAGCGTCGAGGCGCAAACCGTCGATGTGAAACTCTTCGACCCAGTACAGCGCATTGTGCAGGATGAGTTCCCTCACCTGCTTGGCACAGACTCCGCCGTTGGCAGAGTCCTCGTCGAAATTGAGCGCGTCGCCCCACGGCGTGGTGTGGTCGCTGGTGAGCAGTTGCGGAAAGTAGCGCGGCAGGTAGTTTCCTTCCGGGCCGAAATGGTTATAGACCACGTCGAGGATGACCTGGATACCGCGGTGATGGGCGGCATCAATAAAGGCTTTCAGGTCATCCGGCCGACCATAGCTCGAGTCTGGCGCGTACATCAGGACGGAGTCGTAGCCCCAGTTACGCAGGCCGGGAAAGTCGGCGATGCACATCAGTTCAATGGCAGTGATACCAATGCGTGCGAGATGGTCGAGCTTCGCGGCTGCCGCAGCGAAGGTGCCTGCCGGGGTAAAGGTCCCGACGTGCAACTCATAAAGAACCGCTTCGGACCATGGCCTTCCCTGCCATGAGACGTCGGTCCAGGTGTAGGAAGCGGGGTCGACAACCTCGCTGGGGCCGTGGACATCGTGAGGCTGATAGCGCGACGCGGGATCGGGAACTGCTGTGCCGTCGGGCAGCAGAAAGCGGTAGAGTGAGCCGGCGTGGGCGGCCGGCGTTACGACTTCATACCAGCCGTCATTTAATTTTTGCAGGGGTACCAGGTCTGTTGGACGATCTTCCAGAGCGAGGCGCACGGAGCCTGCTGCCGGTGCGAAAAGGCGAAAGCGCACGCTACCGGAGGGCAGAACTTCTGCGCCGAAAAGCATGCGGTGGGTACTGGTACAACCGGCAGTGTCGTTCACGGATGGTGTGATGCCGCGGTGGACTTGCACCGCCGCATCGAGCGATGGACACAGAATTCTTTTTGCGCCGGTCCAGGTGTGCGGCGTGATGGAGTTTGGCATCTAGTACAAAATGCTTTTAAAGTTTTGGGACGGTAAGACTGCGCGCGTGCTGAGTACGGCATTAATGTTTGCCGCGGTATTGTATTTTCTGCGAGCGGCGCGCGAAACGCTGACGCTGTTTTTGTTCGCCATTCTGTTTGCCTACTTTGTGGCACCGCTGGTCGCACGACTGCAGAAACCGCTGCATGGACGCGTGAAAGCAATCGCGGCGGTGTACCTGATCGGCATTGGCGTCCTGGTGGGGCTTGGGTTTTTAATTGGACCGCAGATCGCGCAGGAGGCAAAAGACCTGAGCACGAGTCTGCCGGGCATGGCGAATACCCTAGCTTCCGGGGAATATCTCTCACGCATGGGAAGCGCGCATGGCTGGAGCGCGGCGCGGCAGGAACAGATTCGCGGGTTTTTTATGCAACACCGCGGGGACCTGCTGGGGTACTTGAAGGTGCTGGGAACGAAGCTGGCGCAACCCGCTCAGCATATTTGGTGGCTGATCCTGATTCCAATTCTGAGCCTATTTTTTTTGAAAGATGGCGAAGAAATGGCCGAAGCGGTAGTGCGACTGGGCAAGCGTCCCTCGCAACGTGTCGCGCTGAAGGGTATCGTTACCGATGCAAATGTGGTGCTGGGCAGTTACATTCGTGCGCAGTTAATTCTGGCGTCGCTCACAATGGTGGTATATACGGTGGTTTTGAGCATCATGGGCGTGCCCTATGCGTTTGTGCTCGGGCCGCTGGCGGGTATCTTTGAGTTCGTCCCGGTAGTTGGACCGGCAGTTGCGGCGGTGTCGGTGTTTGGTGTCGCGGGCCTGACGAGCTATGGCCACCTGGTATGGCTGGTGGTGTTTCTGGGTGTGTGGCGGCTAATGCAGGATTACGTCAATGGCCCGAAAATCATGGGTGCATCCCTGGAAATTTCACCCCTTGTGCAGATCTTTGCAGTGCTTGCCGGGGCCGAGCTGGCAGGCGTCGTTGGCGCACTGGTGTCCGTGCCGGTCGTTGCGATTCTCCGCATCCTTTGGCGACGCATCGACAGCGATCGTAGCGTCCACGATGAGCTTGCGCCGTCGACGCCGCAAAGCGTGCCTCCAGCGGAAGGCACGGCCTGAACCGCTCCGACACGATCAAATATTCCTTTTCGTCCTGTAGCTCCCGTTCCATTCACCCGTCGGCATTTCTGAGTCTTTTCCACTCCCTAGCGCCAGGAAAATAGGTGGAGAGCTACCTTCGTCGGTTTTGCGCATCCAATACCGCGAGCAGAGTCACAGAGGACGTTCAGGTGAGTACACAAGGACAGATTGCAAGCAACGGCGTGATGGCGGAGTTGATCCGCCGATACAACTGGGCGAACCATCCTCTGGGGGAGATTCAAACCTGGCCGGAAACGCTAGTTGACGTGATAAATCTGTTGCTTGCTTCGCCGCTGCCCATGCAGGTGTACTGGGGTTCAGAGATGTTCACGCTCTACAACGACGCGCTGCTGCCGTTCTTGCAGGATCGCCACCCGCACTGCCTAGGAAGGCCTGTGCGTGAGGTATGGCCAGAAGCGATGGCAGCCATCGGTGCTCAGCTAAGTTCGGTGTTTACCACGGGCGAGAGCGTCATGTTCGAAAGCGCTCCGCTAACGTTGTTGCAGGACGGCGTATGGGAACCGATGTTCTGGACGTACGCCTACAGCGCAGTGTATGGCCGCGACGGCAAGATCGCCGGCGTGCTGAATATTTCTCAAAACGTGACGGGACAGAAACGCGCGGAAGATCAGCTTATCGAAGCCAAAAATATGGCTGAAGAGGCAAACCGGGCCAAAAGCGAGTTTCTTGCGAATATGAGCCACGAGCTGCGGACGCCACTGTCTGCCGTGATTGGGTATAGCGAGTTGCTGGAAGAGGAGATGGAAGATTCCGACAGCAAATTCGGGCTGGAGGATATCCGCAAGATTCAGTCGAACGCGCGTCATCTGCTGTCTCTGATCAATGATGTGCTGGACCTGTCGAAAATCGAAGCCGACCGCATGACGACCTATGCGGAGGAATTTGCAGTGGCGGACCTGCTGCGGGATGTGCAGACGACGATGGGTGGGCTGGTATCGCAAAAAGGTAATGAGTTGCTGGTACAACAGAGCGACGACCTGGGAAGCATGCATACGGACCAGGTAAAGCTGCGGCAATGCCTGTTCAATCTGATCAGCAACGCCGCCAAGTTTACCGAGCGCGGAACAGTGACACTGCATGCCTATCGTGAAGGCACTGCATTGGTGTTTGCCGTAGCGGACAGTGGCATCGGCATGACACCGGAGCAGACGGCAAAGCTGTTTGAGCGGTTTACGCAAGCGGATGCCTCGACGACGCGAAAGTTTGGCGGAACGGGCCTGGGTCTTGCCATTACGCGTGCGTTTTGCCACCTGCTAGGTGGTGAGATTGGCGTCACCAGCGTATATGGCGAAGGGTCGACATTCACCATTCGCATTCCTGCCTTTCTTCCGGAACCGGTAGACATGCAGGGCCATGCCGCCAAAGAGATCAAGGAAGACAAGCACATCGTTCTGGTGATTGACGATGACGAATCGCAGCGGGAATTGTTGACGCGCTTTCTGGAGCGGGAAGGCTTTGCCGTGCGCGTGGCGTCGACCGGGCGGGCGGGGATTGAACTGGCGCGTGAGGTCCATCCACGAGCCATTCTGCTGGACGTGGTGATGCCGCAGATGGACGGATGGTCGGTGTTGAACGTGCTGAAAAGCGATCCTGCGCTGGAACGCATTCCCGTGGTGATGGTGACCTTTGTAAATGAACCGGGGTTGGGCGAGAGCCTGGGCGCAGTGGAAACGGTGCAGAAGCCGGTGGAATGGGAGCACCTGAAGAGCGTGATGGAGCGGTTTCGTGGGGATGCCGGAGACATTCTGGTGGTGGACGACGATGCCGATGCGCGAGCCCGGCTACGGACAGTATTGCAACGCAATGGCTGGAGTGTCTCGGAGGCGAGCGACGGCCAGAAAGCGCTGGACATGGTGCTGCATGCGCCACCCCAACTGATCCTGCTGGACCTGACGATGCCGGTGATGGATGGATTTGCCTTTCTGCACGAGTTGCGCGGAAGGCCGGGTGTCGCGGACATCCCCGTCGTAGTGCTGAGTGCGCGCGACCTGGATGCGCGTGATCGGAACCGGCTGGAGGGCGCAGATCAGGTACTGAGCAAGGGCGACACGAATCTGCGCAAGCTGGCGGGGGAGTTGCGTTCGTTGACACCGGCTAGAGCCGACCGCTGAGACTTCGGTCTCGCCGGTTCAGGTCTTCCCTTTTCTCGATGTCAACTGAAGATTTGGAGTTTGAAGCACGATGCGATTACTGCTGGTAGAAGATCACGAAGAGCTTTGGGACTTTCTGTCTCGCCGCTTGCAGCGGCGAGGATTCGAGGTCACGATTGCAAAAGACGGCCAGGAAGGCCTGGAGAAAGCGCGCGAACTGCACCCGGATGTGATGCTGCTCGATATGAACCTGCCACTCATGGACGGATGGACAGTGGCGCGGCTACTGAAAGCCGACCCGGTGACTGCGGACATTCCCATGATTGCGTTGACCGCACATGCGATGTCGGGCGATAAGCAGAAAGCGCTGGACGCCGGATGCAACGACTATCACGCCAAGCCGGTGCAGTTTGCGCAATTACTCTCGCAGATTGAAGTTTTGCTTGGTCCCAAAGCATCGGCCCAAGCTTAGCCGATGCCCTCTGAAACCGACGCAACTCGCTTGCTGTTGCATTTTGCCGCAGAGAACGATGCCGTGCTGACGGCGTGCGATGGGGCAAATGTCTGCGGTACAGTGTTGGAGCGTGTAGCGTCTGAGGACGCTGGAGCCACTTGGAAGTTCTCAGGAACAGGTCTCGATCTGAGTGGCCGTAGTCTGTCCGGCGCGAGTCTGCGTTCCGCCAATCTGTCGGACGCCGACCTGCGCGATGCGGTGCTTCTGGACGTGCGCGGCAGCGGGATGGTGTTACGTGGTGCACAGTTGGAAGGTGGAACGCTTGAGCGCATCGATTTGGTCGGTGCCGATCTAAGCGCGGTTAGTGCAGGGGAAGCCAACTTTGCGGATGGCATGCTGGAAGATGCCCTGTTTGTGAAGGCACAGTTGCGGTTCGCGAATTTCATGGGGGCCGTGCTTGAAGGCGCAGACTTTACCGACGCTGACCTTTGGGGTGCCAAGTTGGGACAGGTGGCGGCGGATCGGGCCGTGTTTCGCAATGCACGGTTGGACGAAAGCAGCCTGGTTGAGACACAGTTGCCGGGAGCCGACCTCTCGGGTGCGACGCTGCGACGGGCCGATCTGTCGCGTGCACAACTGGAAAATGCAAACCTGCGTGATGCGGTGCTGGATGGTGCCAACCTTTCGGGCGCGGACCTTACCGGGGCCAGTCTGCCGAATCTTTCGCTCTCGGGCTGTGACCTGACCGCAGTTTCGTTTGCTGGGGCATGGCTGGAACGGACACGCATGCGTGCGCACCAACTGGGCGGGTTTGTGGGCGAGGAAGTTTCCGGAAATCTCGCGGGCGCGATCGACAGCTACGTGGTACTGGAGCGGAACTTTCTTTCGCTTGGACTTTCCGACGACGCGAGTTGGGCTTACCTGCGCAAACGGCGTGTGGGCCGGCGGCTGCACCTGCTGCGCGCAAAGGCGCACCTCGATTTAAGGGCGTGGCGAGCCGCATCGATCTCGGGAGTTCACTGGCTGAGCGACACACTGGCCGAGTGGCTGTGCGACTATGGTGAAAGCCTGGCGCGCGTGGCACGTTCATTTGGCGTCATTCTGATATCGTTTGCCGTAGTGTACTGGCTGACCGGCAGCCTGAAGCCGCGCGATGGCTTTGCGACGTCGCACCTTTCCACGCCGGTGAACTATCTCCTGTTCAGCCTGGATTCAATGACGACAGTAGGGACGAGCGAGGTAGCGCTGCGGCCAAAAGGAGAACTTGGCATCCTGTTGTCGAGTCTGCAGACGGTATTGGGAACGGTGCTGCTGGGGTTATTCGGGTTTGTGCTGGGCGCGCGCATTCGGAACTGAGCGGGCAAAATTCACATTCTATGCAGCAGAATGTTGATACGTTGCGCGACGACAGGGCTACCCCGGAGCGAACGACCCTCAGCTACCGATTCCCCGGTGCTCCGCAAGCTTTCTGCCGCTTCCCTCCGTGCGTGCCTCGTCCTTGCCGGTTGTCGCAAAAAAAGGGTTGCACGTGAATGGCAACCCTCTCTGAAGTCATACCGAGTACTGCGACTCATACCTTGGGTAACTGGGTCGTGTCCCATCCGCCGCCGACGGCCTTGATGAGGAGGACGGTTGCGTCGAGACGGCGCTGCATCAGCATGATCTCGTTGCGCTGGTTATTAAGCAGGGCGGTTTGCCACGTGACAACCTGCAGGTAGGTGTCGACGCCGCCTTGGTAGCGGATGTTGAAGAGATCGAGCGATTGTTGTGCGGAGCCGGTGGCCGCGCGTTGCTGGTCGGCTTCGGTGCTCAGGACGCGAAGGGCTGCGAGATTGTCTTCGACCTGCTGGAAGGCTTCGAGCGTGGTCTCACGGTAGTCGGCGAGGGTTTCGTCGTACTGGTCGCGGGCGATATCCGTGACGGCGCGACGGCGGCCGTAGTCAAAGATGGTCTGCGACAGCGTCGGGCCGACCGCGAAGAAGCGGCTGGGAAAGCTAAAAATATTCAGCAGGCTGGTGCCGGAGAAACCGCCCTGCGCGCTAAGCGAAAGTGTGGGGTAGTAGGCAGCCTGCGCGATGCCGATGCTTTCGTTGGCAGCGGCCATGCGGCGCTCCTGGCCGGCGATGTCGGGGCGGCGCTCGAGCAGGGTTGCAGGCAGCAGACCGGGAACGTTGGGCAGGTCTGGGGCTTTGAGCCGTAGCGACGTGGGAGGAATGGTGAGCGCGGCGGGCGGCTTGCCGATGAGCACAGCGATCGCGTGCTCGTACTGCGCGCGCTGCACTTCAAGGTCGGTGCGCTGAACCCGGGCCTGTTCCAGTTGGGTGCGGCTTTGCGCCACGTCAGAGAGCGGTGCGACGCCGCCGTCGTAGCGGTCCCGCACGAGTTGCAGCGCCTGTTCGTAGACCTTGATGGTGCTGTCGAGCAGGGTCTCCTGCGCATCGGCGCTGCGCAGGTTGAAGTAGTCCATGGCGAGTTCGGCGTGCAGGCTGAGGCGGGCGTTTTCGAGATCGGCATCGGCGGCCTGGGCGTTGGCGCGGGCCTGCGTCACGCCGCGACGGATGCGGCCCCACAGATCGATTTCGTAGCTGAGGTCAACCGGCAGAGTGAAGCTGCCGACGCCGTTGTTGGCGAGCGTCCGATTGAAATACGGCTGGTTGGCCGAGGTACGCACAGATCCGGCAAACGGTGCGGTACTGATGGTGGGTGCCTCAAACGAGCGCTGATAACCGATCTGTGCGCGGGCCGCACGGAAGTTTGCCTCGGCCGCGATGAGCGTCTGGTTGGCGATGCTGACCTGCGGTTCCAGGTCATTCAACTGAGGGTCGCCGAACGCGATCCACCAATCGCCTTTCAGCTTGGTGTCCGCGGGCTCACCCACCTTCCAGCCTTCAAAACCGGGTGGTGGGGCTTCTTTAAACGTGGCGATATTGGGGGCCATGACGGCGGCCGGTGTCTTGTAATTCGGCCCGACCTTGCAGCCGGAAAGTACCACCGCCGCAACGGTGGCGCAGAGAAAGGCGGCACAGGAATGACGCGACATTAGTGACCCTCCACGTTGACCTGCGTACCGTCGGCGAGAGAGTCGGACGGATTGAGAATAACCTGGTCGGAGGTGGTAAGACCCGAGGTGATTTCCACGGTTGCACCGTAGTCATGACCGATTGTGATCGGAACGAGACGAACGCGATTGTCGCGAACGACACCGACGCGCAGGCCTTCGGCACGGAAGAGGATGACGTTGGACGGCAACGTGAGTGACGACGCGGCGGATGGAATCGGCAGGTGCACAAAAGCGTACTGTCCCGGCAGCAGGTGATGGGACAGATTCGGCACATCGATCTCGACCTTCAGCGTGCGTGACATGGTGTCGATCGCCGTGGCGTTACGCACGACGGTGCCGATGAAGGTTTCATCGGGGTAGGCATCGGAGGTAACTTTGACCTTCTCGCCATCGTGAATGGCACCCACATAGACTTCCGGCGCCGGCACATACAGGCGAAGCGTGCCGACTGAGTTGAGGTGGAACAGTTCGGAATGCGGTGCGTTGCTATCGCCAGCCTGGATAAGCGATCCCACGTCCACATTGCGCGCGGTGATGACACCGTCAAACGGCGCATAGATGCGCTCAAAGGACTGTAGCTGTTGCAGGCGACGGAAGTTCGCTTCAGACGCATTCAATACCGACTGCTTGACGAGTAAGTCGGATGCAGTCTGGTCGGCTTCCTGACGGCTCACGGCGTTTTTAGCAAGGAGAGCCTTCCAGCGGTCGTTCGTGGTGGAGGCGAGCTGCGCATTTGCCTTCGCGGTGGAAACGTCGGCCTGCGCTTGCTGCACCTGCTGGTCGACCTCTGGCGTTTGCACAACGGCGAGAAGCTGGCCCTTGCGCACATTGGTGCCGATGTCGGCAAACCACTTCAGCAGATAACCGTTTGTGCGGCTGTAGATTGCGGTATCGGTGAATGCCTGGGTGTCTGCGGGCAGGCGAATCTCCTGCGCGGCGGCACCGCCGGTAGGACGGGTAACGGCGACGTTCGGCACTGCGGCGGCGGCGGTTTCCGTCTTGAGCGAATGCTCTGCCGCGCTGCGGCGAAGGATGCCGAGAACAATGAAGACGGCCAGAACGAGGGCGACGAGAGCGACCAGCAACATGGGGCCGCGGCCAAGGCGAGAGGTGGTGTCGACCGGCACCTGCGGCGTGGTGCTGTGCGGGTGCTCCGGCCTGCCTTCCGCTGCAGCCTGCACGTCTGCTCCCGGGTGGCTCTCGTTGTAGTCCCGCTCGCCAAGGTTGTTGTACGGCTGCTGCTGATCCAAGGCTTTCTCCTGGTAAGTGGTGAACGACATTTCGTTAGGCATGGGCGGCTTCCTGCTGCTGCAGTGCGGCTTCCCTGCTTTGCTTCGGCTTGCCGCTGTGCAGCAAGGCGAATACCGTGGGCACGAAGACCAGCGTCGCTACCGTAGCGCAGAGCAGGCCGCCGATGACGGCGCGGCCGAGAGGCGCATTCTGCTCGCCACCATCGCCCATGCCGAGTGCCATGGGCACCATGCCGATGATCATGGCGAGCGCGGTCATGACCACAGGCCGAAAGCGCGTTGCGCCGGCTTCGATGGCGGCAAGAATGGCATCGTGATGCTCCTCATATCGGCCTTTCGCGAAGGACACGACAAGGATACTGTTTGCGGTGGCAACGCCCATGCACATGATGGCGCCCATGAGTGCGGGCACGCTGAGCGTGGTATGGGTGAGGAAGAGGAAGAGGACGATGCCGGCAAGAGCCGCCGGCAGTGCCGTAATGATGATGAACGGATCGAGCCAAGACTGGAAGTTGACGACGATGAGGGCGTAGACCAGGATGATGGCGAAGGCAAGGCCACCAAGCAGCGCGACGTAGGATGCGCGCATGGTTTCGGCCTGTCCGCGAACGTTGACGAACATGCCGTGCGGCATCGCCTGTTGCTGCTGCGCGACAATCCTGTCGACATCACCTGCGACTGCACCGAGGTCTCTGCCCTGCACCGCACCGTAGACATCGATGACGCGGCGAATGTTGTAGTGCGAAACGATCGCCGCTTCATGACCACGTTTGATGGTCGCGAGATCATTGAGCAGTTCGGGCGTGGTGCGGGGCGCGGCGATGGCGGAGTTGATGGGAATGTTCTGCAGGTCCTGCAGGGAATCCATGCGGTACTGCGGCGTTTGCGCAACAAGGTTATAGTTCACGCCATTCTTCCAGTTGAGAAAGAACATGGGCGTGATCTGGAAGGAGCCGCTAAGACTGTTCAACATGCTCTGAGCCACGTCGCGCGTGGTGTAGCCGCCCTGCTCTGCCTTGGTGCGTTCGACGCCAACCTCAAGCGTGGGGTAATCCAGCGGCTGCTGGATGCGCAGATCGGTTAGCCCGGGAACATTTTTGAGTTTCGCAAGCAGTTGGGCTGCCTGGGCCGAGCTGGCGACGGTGTCGTTGCTCTGAATCTGCACATCGATAGGCGCGGGCAGGCCGAAGTTGAGAATCTGCGTCGTAATGTCGGCGGGCAGGAAGTAAAAGGTGGTACCCGGAAACTGGCGGGGCAGCTTGGCGCGCAGGTCACGTACATAGTCGGCCGTGGGATGGTGGTCCTCGTTGAGCGTCACCATGATGTCGCCACCGGACGGGCCGATCAGGCCGCTGGTGAGGTGCATGGTGTTCATCGCGCTGTACGGCAGGCCAAGATTGTCGAGGATATTGTTGACTTCCTTCGCAGGGATCGTTTGCCGAATGGAGTCTTCGACCAGGTCTGCAAGTTTTGCCGTTTCTTCAATGCGGGTTCCGGTGGCGGCACGCACGTGAAGGATGAATTCCCCGGAGTCGGTCGCGGGGAAAAAGTCTTGGCCAAGGAAAGGAATGAGAATACCGGCGCATAGGCAAAGCCCCACAAAGATGGGAATGAAAAGTTTGCGATGAAGAACGAGACGCGTCAACAGCACCTGGTAACTGGCGCGGACACGTTCAAAGCCACGCTCAAACGCACGTTGGAAGTTGACCAGCGGATTGCGCGAGGGAGCCGTATTCTTGTGGCGCAGCAGGTACATGGCGAGTGTGGGAACCAGTGTTCGCGACAGAATGTACGACGCGATCATGGCGAAAATAACGGCCTCTGCCAACGGCGCGAACAGGTATTTTGCCACGCCGTTGAGAAAGAACATGGGCAGGAAGACGATGCAGATGCAAAGCGTGGAAACGAGCGCGGGAACGGCGATCTGCGCGGCGCCGTCGAGGATCGCGTCCAGCAGCGGATATCCTTCTTCCAGATAGCGTTCGATGTTTTCGAGTGTAACGGTCGCGTCATCAACCAGAATGCCGACGGCGAGCGCAAGGCCGCCGAGCGTCATGGTGTTGATCGTTTCACCGATGAAGCCAAGGACTAACACGGACGTGAGAATCGACAGCGGAATGGAGATGGCGATGATGAGCGTGGAGCGCCAACTGCCGAGAAAAAGCAGAATCATGATGCCGGTAAGCGTGGCGGCGATGATGGCCTCTTGCACGACACCGGAGACAGCGGCCCGCACGAAAATGCTTTGATCGCTGAGCGGCGTGACGCGCAGGTTGGCCGGTGCAAGCTGCGCCACTTTGGGCAGCAGTTCGCGGATCCCTTTCACCACGTCGAGCGTGGAGGCATTGCCATTTTTCAGCACGCTGATCAGCACGCCGCGATGACCGTCCTGGCGCACGATATTGGTCTGGAACGAGTTGCCATCGCTGACCGTCGCGACGTCGCGCACATAGACCATCGCACCGTTGATCTGCTTGATCGGCAGCATGCTGAGTTCTTCGATCGTGCGCGGCGCGGCATTGGTGCGCACGTCGTATTCACTGGTGCCGATCTTTGCCGTGCCCGACGGCATGACGACATTCTGTGCGGTCATGGCGGCGAGCAGGTCGCCTGGGGAGATGCCCTTGGACTGCATCTTCGCCTGGTCCATGTTGACGGAGATTTGTGGCTGTTTGCCACCGTAGGGCTGCGGCAAAACGGCGCCAGGCACAGTAACCAGTGCGGGGCGAACGGTGTTGGTGGCAAGATCTGAGAGCTGCTGTTCGTTCAAGCCTTTGCCGCTCACGCCGAGCTGCAGGATCGGCACGCTGGAGGCGGAAAAGTTAATGATCTCCGGAGGCAGAATGCCTGGCGGCAACTGACGAATGAGATACTGCGAGGCGGCGGTGACCTGTGCATTTGCCGTGTCGAGGCTGGCCGTGGGCTGCAGGAAAATTTTGACCACCGAAACGCCGTTATAACTGGTCGACTCAATATGTTGCACGTTGTCGACGAGCGTGGTGAGCGCCTTTTCATAAGGCGTCGTCAGGCGGCCTTCAATCTCTTCCGCATTGAGGCCGGTGTACTGCCATGCGACCGCGACAACGGGGATATTGATGTTCGGGAAGATGTCTGTCGGCGTGCGCAGAATCATGACCGGGCTGAGCAGAAGAATCAGCAACGCCAGCACGATGAACGTGTAGGGCCGGTTCAGCGCAATTTTCACAATCCACATCGGCAGAGCCTCCGCGCAGCCAAACCCATCGGAAAAGCCGCTTGATTTATTAGAACCCGTTCCATGGCGATAGTGAGCACAGTTTCTTCCGAACGCAACCATCGTTTTTATCGATGCATGTATGCGCTACACTGCAGCCATGGAACTTCGGCACCTGCACTATTTCGTGACGATTGCCTCGACTGGAGGCTTTGGTCGGGCGGCACGAACACTGCATGTTTCTCAGTCTTCCATCAGTGAACAGATGCGCGATCTGGAGCGCGAGGTCGGCGCGCCCCTGATTGACCGCAGCCAGCGGCAAATCCGGCTGACTTCGCAGGGTGAGTTATTTCTGACCGGTGCACAGACGACCCTGCAGGCCGCCGAGCGTGCCGTGCAGGCGGTGCGGCAGTCGCTGCGTGGCGAGATCGGTCGTTTAACCATCGGCTTTTTCGTTGGAGGAAACGGCAGCTTCTTTCCCCGGGTGATCCGGGATTTCCGCAAGCGCCACGCGGATGTACATGTCTCGCTGATCGAAATGACGCCGGTGCGGCAGGTGGATGCGTTGCTGAGCGGCGACATCGACATTGCCTTTACGCGACCGCTGCCCACGCATTTGCACGATCAGTTGAGTTCCAAACACGTGTACAGTGAACCGCTCTATGCCGTGCTGCCGAAGAACACCCCGCGGCAAAAGAACGGGAGATTTCCATTCGTTCTCTGGAGAAAGAGCGTTTCGTGATGGTGGATCGGAGAGGTTCGCTGGTCGTCTTCGACAAGATCCTTTCTCTTTGCACGGAGGCTGGGTTCTCGCCAATGATCGTGGGGACGGCTTCAGCCTCTTCTGGCGTGCTGGCCCTGGTCGAGGCCGGCGAAGGTATCTCGATCATTCCGGAGGGGTCACGCTTTATGGCTTCCAAAGAGATCACGGTTGTGCCAATCGCCGGAGGTACGGCATCGGTCGACTTGGTGGTGGCATGGTCGACAGCGCGAATCAACCCATTGATGCGTGCATTTTTGACCTCCGCGTCGAATTTTCGGAGCAGGAGGCGCCGCTGAAGCGCACCCCAGAAGTCGAACCCGGTCGCGGCGCAATCCTACGCGAACAATGAAAAAAGCACGCTAGTATACCGCGTCCTATCTTTTCTGCCGGGTCGAAAGACGATTTCAGCGCCTTCCTGTTGCAGGAGTCAAGATGATGGCTGCAAGCTCATCACGAGGAGAGCCTGAAGAAAGGCAATGACGTACCGCTACGCGTCGGTAACAGGAAATACGATGACGAGCCATTTACAGCCCTGGCCTTGTTCTTGCATCACTCGCGATTTCGATATTTGCCGGCGGCATGGGTTTGGAACTTTCCTGCTGCCCCCATACAAAGCGTTTGACGCAGTCAAATTTCTGTTTGTCCGCTTTTTACTTAGCGGTGGCAAGATGATTCACCAGTGAACCTGGGATGCGATCCAGCGGCAGAATCTGGTCCACACCGCCTTTACGGATCGCTTCGTTCGGCATGCCGAACACCACGCACGACGCCTGGTCCTGAGCGATGTTAAAGCAGCCGGCCTGCTTCATTTCCAACATGCCGGCCGCACCATCGGCGCCCATGCCTGTAAGAATAACGCCAAGTGCGTTCTTGCCGAGTTGCCGGGCACACGATGAAAACAGCACATCCACCGACGGCATATGCCGGTTGACTCGCTCTCCAGCGTACACATGGACAGCGTACTCCATGCCTCGGCGCACAACCGCCATGTGGTGGCCGCCTGGTGCCAGCAACGCATGACCGGGTAGGATGCGGTCGCCGTCTTTGGCCTCGTTGATACTGATCCTACACAGGCCATCCAGACGCGCGGCAAACTGCTTGGTAAAGGCTTCCGGCATGTGCTGCACGATGACGATACCGGGAAAATCCGCTGGCAATGGTGTCAGCACCTCTTTCAGCGCTTCCGTTCCACCAGTCGACGAGCCGATCGCGACGACTTTGTGCGTCGCTGCGATGCGACACCCCTCCGACATCTCAATGGGTGCGGCAGCCTGCCGCGGTGTGGCTGATCCCCGGACTTTGACCTTTGCAGCCGCACGCACCTTGCTGATAATTTCATCCGTGCGCTCGAGTGTGCCATTCGACACGTTGAGCTTCGGTTTGCTGACAAAATCGACTGCACCAAGGCTCAATGCACGCAGGGTCGTCTCTGCACCCTTTTCTGTAAGTGAAGAGATCATGAGCACAGGCATAGGATGGCCACGCATTAGCTTTTCCAGAAAGGTAAGGCCATCCATTCTGGGCATTTCCACGTCCAGGGTAAGTACGTCAGGATTCAGTGCCTTGATTTTTTCGCGTGCAACCAGCGGATCGCTTGCCGTACCGATAACTTCGATATCTGGTGATGCATTAAGTATTTTGGTCAGTAGCTGGCGCATCAGCGCTGAATCGTCCACAATAAGAACTTTAATTTTTGGCGGCATGCTGCTCCTCAACTGCATTCTCTTGAATGAAAGGACGACAAACTTACTGGGCCAGGCCGAAGGACTGAATACGCCACGCGGTACTCCCCGGGAAGATCAAAACAGAACAACATCACCCGGCTCACTTACAGGAAGCTTATGGGTAGGTTTCGCCTCGGCAAGATGCATCTGGTGATAGGACTTGTGACAGAGTGTTCGCAGCAACACGTATCCCGTGTCCGTCCTCAGGGAAACTTCCATCGGTGCGGTTCCGCCCAGACGTTCGGCGGCGACGGGAATGCGTTCGTCCTGCAGAAACTGCCGAACAAACGCTGCATTGATTTCTCCAATGGGTGCCTTGATGCAAGTCAATATACTTGCACCTCCGAAAATTTTGGCGACTAAGCCCCGACGATCACAGCCCATGCCCATCATTTGATTGATTAACAATTCCATCGCGTGCACGCCAAAGCGGGCGTCCTTGTCAGGACAGTCTCCCGGCAAGGAAATATGGTTCATTCCTCCGACGCGACAAGTCGAATGATACAGGCACACCGCGATACACGAGCCGAGCAGCGTCGTAAGCTGCATGGCAGATACGCTGGCTCGAACATCTCCAATCGATAGGCGCGTGCGGGGTAATCCTACAAATCTCTCCCTCGCATTCAACATCACGTTTCCTTTCGCCTATTCGTTAAAGTCGGGAGGGCTTACCTGGCGACAGGACCTGATACACCGTCTTGGACAGCGGCTTTACAACATCGTAAAGCCAGGGTACGTTTTCAGAGTGACCGAGGAACAGATAGCCTCCCGGACGCAGCAGCCGCACCATCCTGCGCAGAAAGCGATTCTGTGTTTCCTGGTCGAAGTAGATGAGTGCGTTACGGAAAAAGATCGCGTCCAGGTCTGGCTCGATCGGCCACGTGCTATCCATCAGGTTGATTCGCTGAAAGCGGAGTAGATTGCGCACGGTGGTACCGACGCTCACCATGCCTTCCATATCGGCTTTTCCCCGTAGAAAGTAACTACGGCAAAACGACGCGTCAAGATCCTCAATGGCAGAGAGCGGGTAAATTCCCTGTCGCGCTGTATCCAGAACAGCCGTATCGATATCAGAAGCATCCACAACGGCTTGCCATCCAGAGGGCAGAGCCTGCAGCAATGTCATCGCGATGGAATACGGCTCTTCTCCCGTGGAGGATGCCGCGCTCCAAATGCGGGCAGTCCGCTTACCACCCACACCGACACGTGCAATCAGTTCAGGAACTACCGTCTGAGCCAGAAAATCGAAGTGATGAGATTCTCGGAAGAACGACGTTTTGTTCGTCGTGACACAGTTAATGAATTCCCGCATTTCTGCGCCGCCATCCTGGCGATTTCGCAAAAGCGTAAAGTAATCGCCGAAACTGGCTAGATCGTAATGCCTCAATCGCTTTGCCAAGCGGGATGCAAGCATGACCTCCTTGCCATCGCGTAGGGAGATGCCTGTCTGTTCACGGATTAGCCCGCGAAACCGACAGAACACCTCTCGGGGCATGCTGCGGCTCACGTCTGAAGGAAGGTTTGAACCAGGGCCATCAGGAAGATATTGCATCGACATAGCGGTCACGCCTTAATTCACCTGCGCCGGAGAGGCTGCTTCGACGTCCAGTAGCTTTTCAAGGTTTAATGCAAGGGCAAGCTTGTCCTTACATTGAAATATCCCGTGAATGAAATGAGTGTCCACGGCATTGCCGAGATCGGGCGCGGGACGCATGGTTTCTGGTCTGACTTCCAGCACATCAGAGATCGCGTCAACCAAGAGCCCAATAACCCTGGAACCCACGTTTGTAATGATAATCACGGTGAACTTGTCGTACTCCACGGCAGACATGCCGAACCGAATATGCAGATCGATGATCGGCAGAACTTTACCCCGCAGATTGATCACCCCATGCACATAAGGCAATACATTCGGTATCGGCGTTGCAGGTGTATATCCACGAATTTCTTGAATACTCAGTAACTCAAGGCCGTATTCTTCGTTATCCAGAAGGAACGTCAAATACTGATTGGCTTCATGGGAAGCAGTGTCCAGCTTGCGCATCGTAAAATCCTTTCGCAGCAGCAAAGTGAGGGTGATGCACAACGTCGGGTGCATCACCGTGCGAGGTTACGATCTTGCATGGTCGATAGTTAAAACTCTTCAAAGCTATCGCTGGTGTTGCCACCGGCTGTCGCAAGCATGACTGGTGCCACACCCAGCAGACCGTTGCCGACCGGCTTGTACCCCAGTTTTACGGAGGACATTTTTCGCTTTAACGGGCGGGGTGCTACTGCTGGCTCTTCGTCGAAAGCGATGATGCCGCTGCCTTTACCTTTTTCTTTCTCTAGGGTAAAGATACCGACAAGCTTGAGCAGACGGGCCGACTGCTGCGCAAGTGACTGTGCGGTAGAGGATAGCTCCTCGGTCTGAGCAGAGTTTGACTGCGTGACCTGGTCGATCTGTGTGACCGCGGTGTTTACCTGGTCGATCCCCGTGCTTTGCTCGTCGGCAGCCGCAGAAATTTCGCCGACGATGTCTGTGACGCGTTTGACCGAGTGCATGATGCCCTGCAGCGTTTCGCCTGAACAGTTTACCAATTCCGATCCGCGCTCTACTTTGCGCAGACTGTCCTGGATCAGAACCTTGATCTCTTTGGCGGCGCCCGCGCTCCGTTGTGCCAGACTACGAACTTCGGTCGCAACCACGGCAAAGCCTCGGCCTTCATCGCCTGCTCGCGCTGCCTCTACTGCGGCGTTTACCGCGAGCAGATTGGTTTGAAAGGCGATCTCATCGATGGTCGAAATGATGTCGGAGATTTTGGACGAGGCCGAGTTGATTTCAGTCATTGCCGTGACAGCGGTCGCGACAACCTCCTGTCCCTTTTCCGCTGAGTCCCTGGATGAGACGGCAAGCTGGTTGGCCTGTCGCGCGTTGTCCGCGCTCTGCCGAACGGTGGCCGTGATCTCTTCCAACGACGAGGAGGTTTCTTCTAGACTGGCCGCCTGCTCCTGCGATCCGCTCGCAATGGCCTCTGCCGCCGCGGCCAGTTCCTGCGATGAGGTGCGCGCCGCGCCGGCACTTGCAGTCACCTCTTTCAGGGTGTTTCGCAACTGCGCAAGAGCACCGTTCAACGCCTTCGCCATTTGGCCAATCTCATCTTTGGAGTCGACGTCGAGCGACACTGCTAGGTTGCAGTTCCCCACTTCTTGCAGCACCTTTACAGCAATGGCAAGCGGCTGCGTAATGCTACGAACAATAAAGAGCGCAATAGGTACCGCGAACGCGATGGCAAGCAGTGTACCGACAAGTGCTCCACTCTTTGAAGACCGGACCGAACCTTGGATTTCGTGAAGACCGACGTAGCAGTTTTTCACGTTGTAATCCACAACATCCTGCATCGTAAGGGCGTACTGAAGCGCAGCCGGCCGTAGTTGCGCATTGAGCAAGGCCGTGGCTTGTGCGTTTTCCGCAGGCGTTCCCTTGCTGCTCAGTGTCTGCACATCTTCAAGCAGCTTCCGGTAGATTGTCCTCGTAGACTTAACTTTCTCGTACAGCGCCGATTCCTGGGAATCTGAGGGTAGGTCGTCATAGGCCTTCAGATCTTTCGAGTTTTCGTTCGTCAGTTCTTGAATCTGCTGCTCCAGAGCGCGCTTTTCCTGCGGGCTTTTGGCATTGATGTATTTCACCAGCAGCCCAACATTCGTCTGCGTGCGCGTGTTGATTCGACCGAGAATGGCAACCGACGGTAGCGCATTGTCGGCCAGCGTCGACTCGCTTCTCTGCGTATTATCCGCACGATTATAGGCAAACAGACCAAGGGCCATGGCAATCAAAATGACCACCGAAAAACCCGCTACAATTCGTGCTCCGATTTTCCAGTTCTTCATGTTCTCCCTCGGGATCTTATTCAGATCAGTCCGCTTCCGTTTTGCGCGAGTAGTGTTTCTTAGGCTGCGATCGCCGTTTTTGCCCCGCCGTTCAAGTATTCAGAATTGCTTTGATCGCTCATTCGGTCGATGTCGGCAAGACTATTTACATCCAGAATGGGTGCGACACAGCCGTCTCCCAGGATGGTGGCACCCATCAGCCCTTCGATCCGGTGCAGGTTTCGCTCCAGGCTTTTCAGTACAACCTGTTGCTGCCCAAGCACTTCATCGATAACCAAACCGACCTTACGCGTACCGGCCTCGACGATGACGATGAGTGCCTGGCACGGTGTGTCGTGATCCGGCGCAAGGTGGAGGTAATGTTCCAGCCGAAGCAGCGGAATGGCCTCACCGCGCAGGGTAAATACCTCGTTCATGCCGACAATGCGTACGAAACTTTCTCGCTTTACCGATACAGTTTCAACGACTGCAAGTAAAGGCAACACTAACTTTCGATCTTGCACTCGAATGATTAAGCCATCCAAAATTGCCAGCGTGAGCGGCAGTTCGATGGTGATGCAGGATCCCTTACCGACTTCGCTTTCCAGCCGCACCGCTCCACTCATTTGCTGGATGTTGCGCTTCACCACGTCCATGCCAACGCCGCGTCCGGAAAGGTCGCTGACCTCGTCTCGCGTAGAAAAGCCCGGTTCGAAAATGAGCATACGCAATTGGCTGTCGCTCATTTCCGCATCTGCGCCGATCAACCCCCGCTCCACGGCCTTGCGGCGCACACGTACTGGATCGACGCCCGCACCATCGTCTTGAATTTCGATCACGACCTTGCCCGAGCGATGGAATGCCCGCAGCCAGACGGTGCCGACCACAGACTTGCCGGCGGCGGCGCGTACTTCAGGCTGCTCGATGCCATGGTCGACCGCATTGCGGATGAGGTGGATCATCGGGTCCGCCAGCAATTCCAGCATGCTCTTGTCGATTTCAGTTTCTTCACCGACAAACTCAACATTTACCTGTTTGCCGGTACTCTTGCCGATGTCGTAAACGACCCGCGTGTAGCGGCGGAACAGCGACCCGATGGAAAGCATGCGGATCGACATAACACGTTCGTGCAATTCACGCGTACTCCGTTCCAGAGCGGCGATTGACTCACACATCTGGGTAAGCATTTCCGGCTTGAAGTTACGGGCCATTTGTTCCGTCATGGACTGCGCAATGACGAGCTCACCCACGAGATCGATCATGCGATCCACTTTTTCAATGGGCACGCGGATGCTGCTCTCGGAAGCGGCTGCACGCTTCGCCGGTGCATCTGCAATATCCGTAGAGACAACGGTGTCAGGAAGTGTGGAGGTAGCGCCATCAAAGGCAGCAGTAACGTTCACCACGTCCGTGTCCTCCAGATCAGCCGCGATGCCGGCATCGAGGCACTCAATGTTGACCTCCGCCAAATGCTCGACAAACTCGAACACCTCCTGCAGTTCCGCAGCCTCGACTTCGCTGTATAAGTCCAGAGTCCAACCGAGATAGAAGAGAGTAGTGTCCAGCGAATCTAACGCGGGTAGCGCACTGCGATCTAACTGGCATGCCCGCAGCGTGCCCAGAGCGGTGACGTTGCGCAGTAGCAGCAGTGGATTGCAACCACTCTCCAAGATGGTTGTGCAGGGACGAAACGTTACACGGTACTCGCGCCCGATTGCGGGCGCCGCAACCTGCGGCATGGTCTCCGCACTGGGCACGCATGTCTCGACACCTGTGCTGGATGAAAATTGCTGCAGCGATTGCATGGTAGTCGTGGCCTTTGCGGGCATGGAAGCATCCGCCTCCATACCGAGCAACTCATTCAATACATCCACGGCCCGCAGCAGTTCGTCAATCACCGCGCCGGTGGCTGGCAGTGTCCCCATGCGCAACTGATCCAGCAGGCTCTCCAGGGTATGCGTAAAGCGGACAAGATTTTCTAACCCAAACGAACCTGCTCCACCCTTAATGGAATGAGCGGAACGAAAGATAGAATTCAGCAGCTCAAGGTCATGCGGCGTCGAGCGCAGTTCCAGCAAGCCGCTCTCCATTGAGACAATGTGCTCGGTGCTTTCCTGGATATAAAGTTCGCGGAACTGGCCAAGATCTATCTTCATCGTATTTCTCTCAGGTGTTTAAAGCTGCCATGGGATGTGCGTCGCCGCAATGCAGGAATCTCGCTCGGTTTAGGCCTACGGGAGTACTTTGCCTATCGTCGCGAGTAACTTTGCGGGATCAAAGGGCTTGACCAGCCATCCCGTCGCACCGGCGGCCTTGCCTTCTTCCTTCTTCGAAGCCAAACCCTCCGTTGTCAACATCAGGATCGGCTTACTCTTCATACCCGGCAACAGGCGCGCGTTTTTGATGAACGTAATTCCATCCATCACCGGCATGTTCAGATCGGTGATCACCAAGTCAACCGTCTTGCCAGCCAGCTTGTCCAGCGCTTCTTTCCCGTGCTCCGCCTCAACCGTGTCAAACCCACCCTGCTTCAGAGTGAATACCACCATTCGACGCATCGACACGGAATCATCCACCACTAACACTGTTCGCATCTTCACTCCTTTATTGGCTAAAACAACTCAACATCACCTTCAGGCGATTCGTCACCGGTGTAACCATGAACCGATCGTTCTTCATGCATCGCAAACGCACTAAACTCAAGCGTCTCGTTTGGAAAGGTGTTGCTGCCCAGATCTTCCGCCGCGATATGCTTTCGAACCACTTGCAGATCATGAACGACGTGTGCAATTTGCTGACTTACTCGATCCTGAAACTGCATGCCTCGAATCGCTTCGTAGATATCTTTGACAAGCAGCGTAGACGTTTGCTGCGATTGGCTTACGACTTCGCGCATGGTCTGGTATGCGACTGAAAGATCACTCAGCGTGCGGTCTACCTCTACACGCATGTTTTGGCTCGATGCAAGCGTATCGGCCTGCATCCGTTTCAGATCGACAACTGCCGATTCCGCAAGCTTGCGTAACAGGCAGGAAAGATCGCCGACATCGCTCGTCAACGTCTTCGTTCGCTCGGTCTGTGCTGCCAACTCGACGGCAACCGCATTAAATCCCCGCTCCTGCTGCGGAGAGTTTGCCGCCTCAATGCGTGCGTTTAGCGCAAGCAAGCGATTTCCTTGCGAAATCTGCTCAAGTTGAGTTAGTGCCTGCTCAATCTTTGACGCGGAATCATCGATTTTTCGTAGCCTTCCCACCGCATCCGCGATCATTGCATTGGAATTTGACTGCGTCTCAAGCAACTGCACAAGCATTTGACCGCAGGACTGCAGCAATTGCTCAAACGACTTAGCCCCTTCCTGCTTCTGCGGCGGATTGAGCAGATGCACGAGTCGTTCCGTCTCTGCGCGTGCCTTGTCTGCAATGCTGTAAAAGCTGTCACACACATCAACTACTGCTGCTTCCACCTGCGATGACATTTGTTTAAGCTGAGTGCCCAGGCAGTCAAGCCGTTCGATGCATACACCTGCCGTATCCATCATCGGCATGGGTAGCATCTCGGCGTGCTCAACAAAAGGCTCCATCAGTCCACCTTCGCTTCTGCACAAAGAAGTGATTCCACTCCCGCATACGCAAAACAACGTTTTACTTCTTCCGACAGATGGATGAGCTTCACTTTCCCGTCTGCCATCCATCCAGCGCTCTCGGCTGCAAGCAACACCTGAAGCGACGAAGCCTCCACG
This sequence comes from uncultured Granulicella sp., assembly GCA_964658865.1. Taxonomy (GTDB): domain Bacteria; phylum Acidobacteriota; class Terriglobia; order Terriglobales; family Acidobacteriaceae; genus Terriglobus. Next base: position 20,595 of record CBAAAH010000001.1, on the reverse strand, counting down.
TAGCGCAGATCGGAAAAATCGAGCACGAGCGTTACCTGCGCTTTCGCCGCGTCCAACAGGTGCGTGCGCAGCGTATCCGCGTCAAGCCATTCCCCCGAAATAGATAAAGGGAGATGGATCGTGCCACCGATATCTTTTCCATGCATATCCACTGTTTGTTCCGGCAATTGTGACTGCTCCATCACAATGAGTCCCATGCTGATGACTCCTTTAATCGAAGACGTAAAGCGCTCATCGGCCATCATCGACTCATTCTTTAATGCCGTCGCCAATCATGACGCAAAGAATCTGGCAGAGGACGAAGCAAGCACATGCGACGTTCACCTATATCTCCCGAAGTGATTCGGAAAGACCTGTTTAGCCCATGTTCGACAATAAGTTTTATGGCCCAGCCAAGATCTGACCTGTTTCAGATCTGATCGTCGCCAACATGCCGAAGGATTTGGGCTTGCAATCTCGGTCTAAACACGCTGCGAGCTGAGATCGGCAAATGCACGGCAAGTTCCGGAAGGCAGTGTGCTGAAGACAGTCCACAACCTTCGAGTGGTTTGTCCGGACAGCTATTTCCCGGGCCGACCTCAGCCTTACCAGACGAAGAAGCAATCGGCAGATCTTGTGCAGGTCTGATGAACTCGATACCGTAAACAGGGCGGAGTAGACATCACGGCCAAGAACCGGGTCGCATTCAGCATGTGGACACCCAAGCTCCATGAGCAGAGCGTGAATGCCGCATTACATTCATCGACGCAGGATGATCCTGGTATCTCGTTTCTCCAGTGCCCGGATTTAAGATTCGCTCCATGGTTCGCAAAGCCTATTCGTCGGGTGTACGAAGAGCGACCAGGGTGCTATGAACCGCGCTTGCACTCGTATTCTGCGTGGTGACAAGCACTTCAAAAGAGGGTAGCTGCGGCCCGTGAGCCTGAAGCCTTTTTAACAAAGGGAGCATTTCTGCATCGTCCAGCAGAAAGTCATACGCCGCTTCCGCTCCGGCCATTGAGGTGCCTTCGATGATTAAGGCTCGACCGTTGCCTGAAAGATTTGGAAGGTACGCGACGATGCCGTAAACGCGGTGTTCCGGGTCTCCGGTTTTCGATTGCCACGATATCGGTTCCCCCGGTTTGGGTGAGCGATTCCTTACGGTGAATACGTGCTTCTGGTAATCGTTGTGCAGCGAGAAGTTCATGTTGCGCTCGAACAGCTCAACCCAAGGATTCGCTTCGGCCGCTCCGAACAGGATGACATTTCCATTTTTGAGGTCATTTGGCCGAACGTCGCGGGCGTAACGGATGTCGAGAGCGCTATGCTCCTGCTGGGCGATGCGTGTGCAGGTAGCCGCTGCTTGAAGATCAACGATGCTGGTGTAACGCCGGTTGGCAAACTCGGCAGACATGGTTGAGACGACGGCACCGTGGATTTCAGTGGAGTCCGGGTGGCGGTAAGCACCCATGAGGTACTCGTTCAATGTTACGGTACGGCCTTCAAAGGCATGGTATAGGACCAACCCTGAGTCCCCGGGAATATAGAGCGTTGCGCGACCGGGAAGGAACATCGCCTGCCATAGCGGATGCACAGGCTGAGCGAGGCTCGTAGTCGGGAGAGCGTACTCGGACCGCTCGTGAACCAAAAGCAGAACCAGCATGACCGTGAGAGCCGCGGAGAGACATCCAAGAAGGACTGTCGGGCGAGACGCCCTTCGTGGAGTTTGGGCCGGCTCAGGAACCAACGATGCTGGAGCAGTCGGTATTGGTTTAACGGGCGATTCAGAAACTGGACCAGGGACCGCTTCCTCGATAAATTGTGGCACGTACGATCCACGTGGAATGAAGATGCGTAACGTTTCGGCAGAACCCTCTTTCTGGTAATACGTCTCCAGCCGCTGGCGCAGGCGACTTGCTTGTGTGCGAACAATGCCATCGATGGAAGAGTCGTAATCGCGATCGCGGCGAAAGACCGCATGACCGATCTGCTGCTCATTCAGCTCTGCAGCCCTGCCCTGGAAAGTCATGTCGCAGACGTAAGTAAGGAAGGCGCACAGGCGTTCGCTCCTGGCAAACGTGGGAGAGACGACGACGCGGCGAAGAAGATCTCGGCGGACGAACTGCTGATCGTCCTGGCTGTTTGCTGCCGCTTTCGCACTGCTGCTGCCGCTCAAGTGTTCTCCTCTCGCGACAAGTTCAGCAGAGTTCGATGAATCGCAGATGAATAATTCATGACCTATTTACTGTATCGGGATACATGAACAGACGGTAACTTGTTCAGCAAAAATAAGTTGTGCGGTGTAACGGCGAAGTCTCCGTGAATTGATCCTTAGTATTGCCTGCCGCTGCTAGGTTCTAGCTGACAACACGATCCAGCCCGGTGCATCCCTTATCGTTCGATGGTGGCTGAACAGGAAGCGGGTCGGTACGAGTCTTGCAATACTTTTAAGGAGCGCCATATGACGGCAGCACGTTTTTCTATCCAACACTTTTCCTGGCGAACCGTTCCCACGCTGCTGGCGGCATCGGCGCTAGCGTTGAGTGGGGCTTCCATCGCACATGCACAGTTCGACTCCGGCGCGGTTCTTGGAAGCATCAAGGACCCCTCTGGCGCGACCATCGGTGCGGCTACGGTCGAGCTGGTGAACGTAGCCAAAGGGGTGCACGTCACCCATCAGACGGACAGCAGTGGCGGTTACGAGTTCGACAGCGTGCAACCCGGAGACTACACCCTGTCCGTTACCGCGCAGGGATTTCAGGTATCGAAGACGGACGTGTTTCGCGTAAGCGTGGGTGCCCGGCAGCGCGTAGACCTTGCGTTAAACCTGGGCACGGCCAATGAATCCGTAACCGTTTCCGGCGCTGCGAGCCGGCTGGAAGCGGACACCAGTGACCGGGGCGAAACCGTCCAAGGCACGGAAGCCGTGGCTCTGCCGCTGAATGGCCGGTCTTATGCGGATCTGGCACAACTTGTACCCGGCGTCCGCCGGTCCCTGATTGCTACAGTTGCATCGAACCCGCCGCGCGATGCTTCGTACAACGTAAACGGCTTGAGCTCGATGGACAACAACTTTGAGTTGGACGGCATCGACAACAACGCCTACCAGGAAGCGAACCAGGGATACAGCAACCAAGCGGTCATTCCATCGCCGGATGCGTTGTCTGAGTTCAAGGTGCAGACCGATAATTACTCCGCGGAGTATGGCCGTGCGGGTGGTGCCATCATCAACGCGACGACACGCAGCGGCAGCAACGACCTGCATGGCGTGGCGTACGACTACCTCCGCAACACGATTCTGAATGCGTTCGGCCCGTTCTATGGAACAGGCGTGAAACCCCGCCTGGTGCAGAACCAGTTCGGTGCGCGCCTCGGTGGGCCCGTCCTAAAAGACCGCCTGTTTTTCTTTGTGGATTACGAGGGTCTGCGCGCGGTATCGCACTCGCTAACGACGGCGACGCTGCCGACAGCGGCGGAGTTGACCGGCCTGTTCACAACAAATGGCCAGGCGGGAGGCACGCCCGTGCCCGTAAAAAATCCATACACCGGCGCGGTATATGCCAATGGCCAGGTGCCGCTGAACGATGCCAATATCGATCCTGTGGCGCTGGCCGTTTTTAAGCAGTTGCCAACGCCGAACATCGCCGGTGCCGGTCTGACTGCGGCAAACTTCCAGTACCTTCCAGCGGCACCGACGGTAGACGACAAGGGCGATGCGCGTGTCGACTTCACACGGAACGAGCGACAGAACGGCTTCGTTCGTTACAGCCAGCGTGCGGTGACTTACTTTCAGCCGCCATCGTTTCCCGGCACTGCCGGCGGCAACAACAATGGCACGCTCTATGCCCGCACACGGCAGATTGCCGCGGGATTTAATTGGACGCTGACGCCAACGTCCATTCTGGAACTGCGCTTCGGCCAGACCTGGACGGCGAGCGGCAAGCAGCCCGTCTTTCTGGGTGCGCCCAACTTTCTCGCCGGCATTCCAAACGTACCGCAGGACCCGGCGTACACGGGTGGCCTGAATAATCAGGCTGTCTCTGGATTTACCTCATTTGGCGAACAAGCGACCAATCCGCAGTTCAACAACCCAACTCAAGCGAATCCCAAGGTGAACTACACCTGGGTCAAGGGCCGCCACAGCCTGAAGGTCGGGTATGAATACGGCTGGCTGAGCCAGGCAATTTCCGACTTCCACCCGAAGTTCGGCACAGATACTTATGCCGGCGCATTCAGCTCGACCGGCACCGCGACCACGGCGCAGGCGGCGAACCTGACGGACTTCTTATTCGGTGCACGCAGCAATTACCAGTTGAATGCACCGAACGAGGTCAACTATCTGCGTTATTGGCACATGGGCTACATTCAGGATGACTGGAAGCCACTTCCCTCACTCACCCTGAATCTTGGACTTCGTTATGAGTTTATGTCGCCGAACTATGAGCAGGACAACAAGTTCTTCAACTTCGATCCGATAAATAAGCGCCTGCTCGCTGCCGGTAACGGAACCGACGTCAACAGCACGGCTCCAGGACATGTGTACAACCTGCACTATGTTGGCGGAAACTCGCTCGCAGACCGCGCGCTGGTGAACCCAAACTATAAGAACTTCGGCCCGCGCATCGGCTTTGCGGAACAGGTGAATGCGCACACGGTCATCCGCGGCGGTTACGGCATCAGCTATGCCTATCTCTTCCGCTTTGGAGGAGAAGGCCTGCTGGCGTATAACGGACCAAATAATTACACCGCAACGCTGCCATCAAATCAAACGCCGAGCCAGGGCATCTGCACGTCTCTGCTGCAGGACCCAACGACCTGCTTCCGCCGCACACAGGATGGATACCAGACCAACTTTGCCGGACCGACAAACTTCTCTACCACAAAGGCGCAAACGCGTTACACGCCGCGTGACTTTAAACCCACCTACGTGCAAGCCTTTCACCTTGGCGTGCAACAGGAGTTGCCGTTTCAGACGGCGCTGGAAGTGGCCTATGTCGGCAACCATACCGTGCACATTGCCTCACTTGCCGACACCAACCAAGCGCGGACCTGCCTGGCCTCTGAGATTCCGGTTGCGGCCCAGGGCCAGTGCACCACGTCATTGTTGAATCGCCGCCCCATCGCCAACTTCACGGACATTCTGACCGAGACCAATGCGGGCTTTCTTGTCTACAATTCGCTGCAGACCAAGCTGGAACGGCACTTTAGCCACGGTTTTTTCCTGATCAATTCGTTTACCTGGTCGCGTGGCATCGACCTTAATTCAGCCGATCTGGAGACCCAGAACGGCGACAGTTCCCTGGTGAACATCGCCAACCCACAGGGAGATCGCGGACCCAGTGGCTATAACCAACCGCTCAACAATACGACCTCGGCGATCGTCGACCTTCCATTCGGTCACGGGCAGCGCTTCGGCAACAACGCACCGGGCTGGCAACAGCAGATCCTCGGCGGCTGGCAGCTCACCGGCATCAACGTGGTAACGAGCGGTGTCCCCATTAACCTGAATTACACGGCAAGCAGCAACCAGGTCGTCTCCACCACCAGCCAGGCCTATGCGCTGCGTCCCAACCTGACCGGTCCTGCGTCTGCAGTGTACGGCCACAACTTCGTGAAGACGAACAGTTCGCTGAACGGCTTCTTTACACCGGGTTCCGGCACGACTGCGCCCACGGGATTGGCGATTCCTTCGGGAACGCAGATTTTTGGAACGGCCGGTCGAAACCTGCTGCGTGGGCCGGCATTCGGACAGTTCGACCTGTCGGCGCACAAGCGGTTCACACTGCCGGCCGAGCGCTACTTCGCCGAATTCCGCATTGAGGCGTTCAACGTGCTGAACGCGACCAACTACATCAGCCCGACGGTAAACATCGGCTCGTTGAACAGCACCTCTGGCGCGCCGAGTTACAACGCCGGCTTTGGCAGCTTTACCGGCTCAACCAGTGTGTATCCGTCGCGCCAGGTGCAGCTCGCCCTGCGGCTCGGATTCTAAACAGAGCGGGATTCTCTCTGCAGGAGGCAGCAAAACAAGCTGCTTCCTGCATTGAACTTTCGTTGCAGCCTTTAAGGAGATCTCTGCATGCCCACGTCTCTCGGTCTTTCCCGTCGCAACTTCCTGTCGCGCTCTGCTGCGGCTTCCCTCGCCGTTCTTTCGGGCCAGTTCCTCGCGGCACAAAATGCGCCCCCCGCGCCGTCAGCGCGCTTGCCCCTTCGCGATACACTACTCAAATTCAATCCAGATGGTAGTACAAAGCCGTTTGCCGGGAACACCGTCATCTCCCACTTGCCCGCTCAATCCTTAATGCGCGATCAAATGGCGCTGCTGCATGACGCGCTGGCAGCAGCACCCTTTCGTGATGCTCTTGGCCTCACGTCCGTCCCCAGCTACCACATGACCATCCTCAACGGGGCAAACGACCAAGACCGCGAGCGAACCGGCTGGCCCGCGTATGTGCCGAAGTCTGCACCCATCGCCGTGTGCAACGAAATGGTCCGCGCACGGATGGCAAAGGTCTTGCTGCGCTGCGAACTACCGTTTCGCGTCCAGGTGGACCAGCAGGCGACACTCAACTTCGCAACGGCTGCCACCCTGCGCATGTCTCCGGTAAACCAGGCAGAGGCGGACAAATTACAGTCGGTGCGCGACCAGTTGGCCGAGGTTTATGGTTACCGGGGAAAGAACCACAACTCCTACCAGTTTCACATCACCATGTCCTATCAGGTGCGTGACTTTACCCCTGCGGAATCGGCCGCGTACCGCAACATGCTGCAGACTCATCTGCCGAAGATCGTTGCTGCCGCGCCCATCGTGGAACTAGGCGGCCCTGAATACTGCACCTTTGCGGATATGCAACGCTTTGAGCCGCTTCTGCTGCTGCGGAGCTCTTAGTTCAGTTGATCCACGCTACGGTTCTGTTTAGCTTGCTCAAACGAACGATATCGGGGTTGCTTTCGGCTTGCTCGATCTAAAATTGAGTTATCCCTTTTCGTTCCCGTAGAGTACAGGCTTTGCTGCGATAGATCTTCGCATGGCAGGCGGGACATTCTAAAGTATGAGGGCGCATTGTTGCTTTCTCAGCTCCAGCTTTATTTTCAACTTTCGCTGCGTGTCAAGGTCGCGGGTTTATCTACCACACGCAATCGTGAAAGAGAATTCAGTGCTACTGGATGATGATGCCAGATGCAGATGAAGTGAGGTTCAAGCCGGAATATGAAAAAAATGGACTCACGATATTATAAGTGAGTGTTACTGAAACTCTTACCGTATTCCCTATCTGGTTACCCGTGCCGCTGTAAATGAGCGATGTAGCGTAGGTATTGTTCGGATAAGCATAAATATATGGGCTGATCAAGTTATTCATCGTTACCATCGTCGTTGGCACGCTGCTGGTTGCGCTATGCAGGCATGCATAACGGACAGCGCAATGGCTAGCGTAAGCGATATTGCACATTCCGAACATCACCATGGAAAAGCTAGTCAGTCCAAAGACAAGAAGAAGAAATACAGGCATGACGAGAGCAGTCTCCACAATCGCCCCTCCCTCTTCATTTTGAAGAAAACGAAATGGAATGACCCTGCATCTCGAAATGGGTTGGAACCAGTTTTTTCCCGTGCGGTTCATTTTTCTGCTCATCAGTAGCAACTCGGACAGGAGATTCTTACGCGAGCAACGGAAGACACGGGAATCCCTATTCCGGTTCCAAGCAGAACCGGTAAAGTTGCCGTCGCAGTAACCTGGGCATACATCGTGGGTTGTCCATAGTTGGAGCAGGAGCTGGTGCATGAGATCGCAGTCCCTCCCGGTCCGCAGGTGCAAAAGTTCGTGGCTGCTGCCTGATAGCTCGGAATGCTCCCTGCCGCAACAGTCGCCACTGCGGCCATCTGCGACGTTCTGGTCTGGTTTCCCCACGTCAACGCATACGCGGCACCCGCCCTGGCGGAGTCGGCCACGGCAAGATCCTGCTGCAGCATAAAGCCGAAGTTCACGACACCCAAAATCATGACAATGATCACCGGTGCAATTAGCGCAACTTCCAGCAGGACACTGCCTTCTTCACTATCAAACAGTTTCATTGCACAAGGCTCACTGGAATATGAAATGGGTTCCCACCGGGCAAGGAGGAGTAGTTGCAGGAAGGGCTTACGGTCGAGGCATACTGGTAAATACTGCCGGCATCGATGCCCAAGTAGTTGTATCCGCTCAAGCCACCGCCGCTTACGTTTATTCCTGTATTCGTGGTGTAAATAATGCCATCGCCTTGATAAGTCGAATCAGAAAAAATAAAGTCTCGCACCCCTCCAGACCAGTTACGATCGCCGAATATGACGACTCCCGGAATGCCGCCACCCGTCGCATCGGTCGGGGCATTGACATGCATTACCGAGCTGGTTTGAAGCTTGAATGTTCCATATCCTGAACCGCCACCCTGGGTGAAATACATGGTGACTCCCGACCCACTCAGGGTAGCGCTGTTCATCTGCATGCCACCGGTAATGATATAGAGTCCGGGATTCATGATGACGGAAGCCCCGTTAATCGTGATGCCGCCGCAGTATGTCCCCGGAGATATAGTTTTCGATGTCGTATACGTCATGCCGGTATAAGTGCAGGCGCTGAAGGCTGGTGCCGTGATATAGGCTAGGGGATCGGTCAATACCGGGGAATTATAGATGAGCGGGCTGGCATTGAAATGCCCGGATACCTCTCCAGAGCGGGTCGAAGGCCCTGTAATTTTGGCCTGGTAGTTCCCAAGTGTTGAAAATCCGTCTACATTCACACCGGAGTTCGCATAAACGGGACAGTTGGCTTTTAAGGACGAGCTTTGAAGATAAACCGTGTAGAAATTGGAAGGCGCACCCGTGTAGGAGTTCAAAAAAACACAGGGTGGGGTCATGGCTACAGCCTTCGCCGTCAGCGTCCTGGTACGATTGCCTGTTACGAGTCCCATGAAAAAAAGTGGAATTTGCTGGGTCACCGTGACCTGTAAGGTCGATAGGTCCGCCGTGTAGGGACCGGTAGAAGCGAATGATTGCACCGCTGTTGTGGCTGCGGGCAGATTGGCCTGGCTTAAAAAGGAAGAAACTTCCGTGGAGGTGGCCGCGATGTAGCTGCTATTTTGCCTTTGCCGTTCCGCCGCAGCGGTGAGCGCACCATCATCCGCGGCCGCCTGCAACTGGATCGTTCGTAATTCAATTCTGCCCACGTCGATAGCCATGCCGCAGAAGCCAAGCAACGTAACCAGAATAATGGTGAAATACACAAGCATAAGTGGACCGTTTCGCAGCCAGCTTCAAATCGAAGGGGCGCAGACATTTCAACAGGCGATGAATCCTGTATCCCTTGGGTATGCCTATCGGCAAGAAACGGCTTACTCTTCAGTGGAGATGTTCGGCGCACACTATGTTCGTTACCAAGGGGCGCACCGGAACGAAGTAGATTCCACTACGCGCCAAAAGGGCCACGGTTACGGCCAAGGTATTCGCTCGTGAGTGCGGAGCAGTTCCATCAAGATGACGGAGCGTCATGTGACACGGCAGAATATTGCCGGTACAGTGGCACTTCCGCGATGTCCCTGTCGACACGATCAAGAATGGCCTCAGAACTGATCGGCTTTCCGTCCAGTTCTGATCCGAGTGCCGCCATCTGATTGCCAACTGCTTTGACAAACTTAAGTAAATCTTCCCAATCGTACGGCAACTATCAATTTCTACCATGGCTCGAGCAAAGCCATAGCTTCAACCGAGAATCCGTCACATAGAAGTAGAGCGCTTCTTCTCTCAAAGATCTTGACTGCAATCGGGCGATCAAATTTCATCGTAACCCCGAATCATGTGGCATATAGATTACGGGTTAGGCAGCAGAGCCACTACGCCCGAGCAGGCTCTTTACTTTGCCTGTTTTCTCGATATGGGTACAACAAAGCCTTTGCATTGAGGGATTAACCGGTAGGCAGAAGCCGGATTGTATTCCTCCCAGGCTGAAGAATCGCTTCCAGCCAACCTTGCGCGGTGCGAACAGAGATAGTTTTTCCATTAATTTCGAGGATGCTGAATTCACGTTGATCCCGGAGGCGCAATTTTGCTTGTACCTTCGGTGGAATGATGCAGCCGATGTCCGGCCTGCCATCGGCGTCTAGCTTCCAGTGCATGTCAACCGGACCGAATTCAGTAACGCAAATGCCCTTCGCCCACGTCAAACCCGAAAAGCGCGGCTCGATCAGGATCGTACGATGCTTTACATGGCCTTCGCGACGTGCACCCAATACATAAGATGTCAAGAAATATGCGGGGTGAATGCCATAGATATGGATTTTTGACCCGCCTCCATCTTCCAACTCTTCCCAGGTTGTCTGCCAATCGGAGTCGACCTGATTTTTCCAGGCAACTTTCATCAGCTTCAATACCTGTAATTCCTGCTGAGTATCTTTCATTGCATAAAGCATAGAGAAGAGGTAGTAGTAGGACATAGGTCCGCGAACATCATCTAGGTGATTCAGAACCCATTTTCTCACCGACGGAAGACGTTCGGATGGGACGATACCAGAGTAGATCGCGAACAGATTTGCCTGTACGGTTGGATGAAAGCGACCGTTGGTTATTTTGCCGGCGAACGCTTTACCCATCTGAGGACGCACCTCTGAGCCCAGCCCGAACAGAGCGCCATCGTAAGCACCCTCATTGTCGTTCCACAGGAATCGGTTAAAGTTGAACCGCAGGCGGTCGGATTCCTGGGCGAGCGCAGTCGCCTCTTTCTGGTTGTCAATGCTAGCTGCGACGATGGATGCGTCAACCAGCGCTCGGTACACCATGGCGTTGAGGCCGGCACCTTCGCACATCTCATAACGCAGGGGATTATCCCAAACCTCCCATTCCCGAGCGAGGACTAAACCTTGAGGAGTTTGTCTCTTTCGATACCAGTCAAGCAGCCGGGTGAGGGTTGGCCATAACTCGCGTCCAAGCTCATGGTCGTCTGTGCTCTCGAGATACTCCCGCAGCAGCACGACCCAATCGCAGGAACGGTCTTCCATAATCGCGTGGATATCAAATCGTTCGGAGCAGCTATGAGCTTTGAGCTGACCATCGACCTGCTGCGTGAGCGCGATACGCCGCAGGAGTCCTTGTAATAGACGGCCATCGCCCCAGTGCGGATTGCCATGCTCGTCCGGACCGCGCATCATCACCCGCGTACAGTCGAAGGCTGGCGGGCTGTCTTCAGTCCACTCAACCCGCTCACGATCGGAGCAATCCACGTAGGAATCTTCACTCAGAACTTCAAGCGATCGAGCGCAGATTCGCCACAGTTGATTAAGCATGGGATCGTTGCATGCAAACGATGCTACCAACTGAAAGGGGTACCGAACCTCGAAGGCTGTTACCCGCTTAAGTAGAATGCGCCCTGACTTTAGGCGAAGCCGAAGCTTGTGGAAGGCAAAAGTATCTCCTCCCATGTACGTTTGAAGTCCGGAACGTGCAATATAGGTATTGGTCCCGCTTTCTTCTCCCTGTGGTAGTCGGTACGATACTTCAAGTAGACTGCCCTCTTCGGCTTCCATTTCAATCAGATGATAGGCTTGCGCAATCTCGGGAAGCTGCAGAGAAAGATCGCTTCCAACGGAGAGTTCGATCGGAAAGGCCGGCGCATCGGGTGTCCAGGATCGCTCCGTCTCAATTTGAAACGGGCTGCTGCGTGGATAAAAAACCACATCTCCGCTGCCGGAAGCGACGACCGATGGCTGCCAGATGGGCAGCTTCAGGTTTGGTTGCATCCACTCGAAGCCGTTGCGGGCATCAATACGTTCTTCGATAGAAGCCCATGCCTTAGAGCGTGAACCGAAGGAACGCTCTGGAGCGGAGAGCCAGGATGAATCTGTGACGATGGTCTGCTTCTCTGTCCCATGAACAATCTCGAGGTTCGCAATAAAACCCGGTTCGTGCCGCATGATGCGCCCCGTAGGATCGTCTCTGTGGGCTAAGACGGCTATTACATTTGTGCCCACGTGGAGGAATGACCCAATATCGCGGCTGTCATACTCAGGCCGTTGATTTTGATATCGGCTTGGACCGCGGCCGGCATACTTGCCGTTGACGTAAAGACGATACCGCGTGAAGGTAAATAGGTGCAGAATCGCTTTGCTAGGCACCGAGTTCAATGTGATCTTTTTCGCAAAAACTGCATGAAGATCAGGGGTGGGATTCAGGGGGACTCCGTTTGGAGAAGAGGATCTATCCCTGTCGCTTCCTTCCACAAGAAGCGGTGTTGGATTTACTTCTGCCGACCAGATAATCTGTGCGGATGAGAGAGCGGATGAGGCCATCTTCTGCGCTTCGGCGAATGTGTCCGCCCTCCAAAAGAAGGGTATCGCCGCAGCCGCGGCGCTTTGAATGAGGAACTCCCTGCGCTTTATCAACGTCCTTACTCCATTCACTACACGTAGAATAACCGCCCGGTAAGCCTAATCATGATCGCTTCGTGCGGCCATCGCGGTTTGAGAGACTCCGGTCGTTCACAAATTTTCAAAGAAGCTCCAAAACCACTGCTCCAGCGTCAGCACCTTGAACGTATATCTCAACACGGATTGAGGATCTGCATCGGTGATTTCGAGAATAGCCCCATTCGGCTTCTTGCGATCCAGCTTGATGAGGCTTAGATTCGAGACTCCTCCTGAGGCCAGAATGAAATCGCTAAAGCCGATGAACGACACCCCTCCTGCTGCTGAAAATGCAAACGCATTGCGCGGCCACCTCGATGTTCCTGTAGATTAAGCGAAAAGGGATCACCGAGCTACCAAATTAAGGCCCAGGTCTCCGATATCGCATTTCAGTCGCGGTGGAGGGCAACGTTTGTCTTCTGTTCCGCACCATCAATCGCTTTTTGACGTACAGCCGTAGATGCGCTTCCCGTTCACCTCATCGCCGTGACGGCTCGGAAGTGCATGCAGCCGGCGATAGCTACAGCGCGGCTTCTGCCGTGCCAACTGCACCAGCGCTTCTCGCAATCCATCGTTACGATCCCATCGGCTCATGTCAATAGCTGGGCCACTCCACACCCAACAAACTTGCAGGCCGTGTGGTTGGAGCTCGGACGAGACGAACGCAACGTCTCCTCATAAATCGGCAAGTTGCAGCCATTTTGGATGACCGCCTTGACTACTTTGCCATGCAGACTTCATTCCGCCAGCAGGTGAACACCCAAAGTTAAACTGACAGGGATTTACAGAGCCAGATCAATTGAAGGTCGTCCCTTGAAACATCAGTCCGCTTCGTGAGGACTCGACAATTCTTTTTCAAGTGCCTGCGCGGCATTCGCTCTGACCCGAACCCTAAGAACGACACGCCTGCTATTCTCCGGGGTCGATTGCAGGTCTCGCTGCCCACGTCCAGATGCTGATAGTCGATCTAAAAAACAAGTGCGTGATGATGGAGTTTGATCAAGCGAATGTAGCGCCTCTTGTACAACCGTAAGAGATCTTTTCTGGCTGAGTTCCAGGTTTGCATTTTCGCTTTCCACCGCCGATCTCCCAGCCCATCCGAAGCTGTCCGTATGGCCCTCGACCACAATAGAATCGATCGCACCCATGTACCTGGGGTCGCAAATCACTGCTGCAAGCCGAGGGATGTTCGCATTGAGCCAGTGCCTTCCGCTCGGCTTGAGTGAAGCCTGTTGATTTTCAAAATTCATCAGTCGTCCGGATATGACCACAAGTATTGCATTGGAGTCCCTGGGATCTCGCAAAACATTGTCTGCAGCAAATCCTTTTGATTTCAGGTTCAACCGCAACTGATCTCGAACATCTTCGACGACTCTAGCTTCATGGTGCGAGGTGTGGCTGATGAAAGCCAAAAGTAACAGCACAAAAATGACCATGAGTGAGCTCATCAAATCTGTGAATGAGCTGCTGAGGTGGTCGCCCGCGTTCTCACTGCTGTTCATCGGTGTCCGCTCTCTCTTCGTTGCTGCGAATGATGGTTTGATTAACGACGAGGAGGAGGAGACAAGGCGGAGCAATTTTGATAAGGCTGCTTAAGGTAAATTTCTTCAGCACGAACCATCTGCGCTATCACCAATGAGCTTCAACCAGTGCGAACGTGAGTCCATAAATGTTCTGCCTGAAACTTCATCGAGGCGGTGCCGGCTTTGATCGAATTAGGCTTTGATGAATATCCAAAAGAATACGATTGGGCGACAGCTTAGGAAGCGTGCCGTCTATCGTTTGCAGAAGGTGCGAGTATGCGCACCGGACCAGGCGCATACGTCTTTGTTCATATAAAGTGAAGGCGATGCTAAGGCTGAGCGCCACAATTGAGCTTGTAAATTTTCCCGATAATCCGTTGATCAGCACGTCTATTCCTCTAATTGGATCCATGCTGTTTGTCGGATCATATGTAACGCCATTCAGTGCAAGGAGAATAGCAATAAAGGTGAGGGTCAGGCCCGCACCAGTCAACAGGCCTGGAAAACTGCTATACCGTTGTGCATGCATTGAAGAAACGACTTCTGTATAGGGCAGCGCTTCCCTGGCGCCTTCGGTACGGTAAAAGACATCGTCTCCGGAAAGACTAGGGTACGCCTCAACGTGTTGCGACAAGCAGGACGCCCATTTCGCGGCTTCTCCGGACAGAGAGTTCATACGGCTTCGAAGATTTGACCATTCCTCAAAGGAAAGCCCACTTTTCCAACTACGGGGGTGATCCGCTTTGCCGAACACACCTGCAAGACTTCTGACGGAGAGAATCAGGCGCTCACTCGAGCGGTGCAAACAGACACTACAGAAGCAGCACACGAGCACCAGCAATACGCATCCGCCCAAAACAAACCAAGGCAGATGGTGTAGAAAGTGAGTTATAGAGCTAAACCGTTCTATATAGAGGCCTAGCTCTGAACCATCTGATCTTAGGTAAATGGTCGTAGGCGGCGTCGGAATCCGAAGAAAGGCGCTCATACGTTCGTGCTCTTCCGCCTTAACACATGGCTACAAAGGAGTAAAGGGCTCAACCTGTTTTCAGAAGAACAGTTCATGCTCTCTATCCTCTGCACGAAAGATGCCATTCATCGTTGCATGATCTGAGGAACTTTTAAGCCATTCAGATTGGTTTTCGTCCGATCCTCCATGCCAACGCGCTCGGCTAACTATCAATAGTGAATACCGTGGCGCTCGGACATCTCGGTATTGAGACGCCGGGTATAAACAAGAAGAACCAGTACCTGATGGTCGATTCGACCATCGAGCCAGTACACCGGCACGTGACGGCTGGTCGCAAAATTCACTTGCCGGCCGATGAGGCCTAGTTAGCGGTAAACTTCCATGCGGAGTCCATTCCATCCACGCACGCTGCCACGGTGAGGCTTTCATCGCTTCGACAACGGCTGCAGGAAAGCTCGGTCCCGCGTGTGCCCGTTCCTGTCCGTCAGTTCCCGCCATTCAGGTGCGTCCAGCCCCTTGGATGCGCTTAGAACTTCGCGATGAGCGTGACACCTCCCACCAGAAGCAAGCCTCCAAGTCCCCGCCAGATGTTGATGGGGTGCTGATCCATCCGAAACCAGCCGAAATGGTCAATCACAAGGGACGTGATGAGAGCGGCAGTAACGGTGAAGCCCATGAATGGCCCCGCGCCGATCTTATTGACGAAGGTAAGCCCTGCGTACACCTGAACCGCCCCCACGAGGCCACCGACAACAGCCCACCAAGGCATCTCCGCCAGGCTTTTGGTGGTCGGCAATGGGTGTGGCATGATGAGAAACGCAGCGGCGAAGAAGAATGTAATCAGCAGAAAAGAAATGGTCGACGCGAGCCACGGATTGCCGATCGACTTATTCAGTTGACCGTTCATGGCGGCGCCGCAGGGTTGCAGCGCGCCACCGAGGATGATGAAGGGGATGATCCAGCCAGCGTTCATAACGTTCTCCTTTTTCGTGGTTTTGAGCTTTAGTGTGCCGGAACAAGCATCTGCATGACGATGGCTCCGCCAAGCGAAACAGCCAACGCTACCGGCATGGCGATCGCACCGACCTTCAGAAACTTCCAGAAGCTCACATCGAGCTTCTCTTTCCGGAGGGCAAGAAGCCAGAGAATTGTTGCGAGCGACCCGGTAATCGAGAGGTTCGGCCCAAGATCGACGCCGATCAGAACGGCATTGGCGATTAGTCCTTTAACGTGAGCCGCATGCAGGGTGCCTCCAGCGATCAGGCCAAGCGGCAGATTGTTGACCAAATTGTTTGCGACTGCCACCACAAAACCGACGACCATGGCTCCCGCTGCGGGCACGAGCTTCTGTGCATCGGTCAGCCAGCTCTGGGTAAGCTTCAGAGCGCCGATACTTTCAACCGCGTCCACCATGACGAAGAGGCCAGCGACAAGGACGAGGGTTCCCCAGCTAATCTCTTTTGCCAGGTTAAGTGGGTTGCTCTTGTTCTTGATCGATACGGCGGCGGTAATCGCCAAAGCCGCAAGGCAAGCCGGCAGGCCCAAATCTTTCTTGAGTTCCGAAGCCGTAAGAAGCACTACGATCATCAGCACGAGACCTGCCAGCACCAGCTTTCCTTCGCTCTTCAGCGGCTCTGCTTCCACCTCACATTCAATGGAATTCCCGAGATCCTTGCGGAAGATGAACCGCATGACTCCGTAGGTAACAGCGATCGAAAGCAGAGATGGCACCCCAAACGATAAAAGCCACTGACCCAGGGGTGGCATGCCCTGATGAAAGACCACCAGATTGGCCGGATTCGAGATCGGGAGCACGAACGACGCCGCATTCGCGATCAGCGCGCAAACGAACAGATACGGCAGCGGCTCGACCTTCGCCTTACGGACCGCTGTCAGGATTGCAGGTGTCAGTACGACCGCCGTCGCATCGTTCGACATGAAGATCGTCACGACCGTTCCAATGCCGTAGACCAAAGTAAACAAGCGGGAGCAGGACCCATTGGCGCTCCGCACTGCTACCGAGGAGAGCCAGTCAAAGACGCCGTTTTGCCTTGCCAATGCGGAAAGGAGCATCATGCCGATGAGGAACAGGTAAACGTCTGAACCTTCAGCGACAGCTTTGCCCGCAAGCTTCAAGGGGATCAGACGTAAGACAACCAGCAGTAGAGCACCGCCACTCACCCAGTAGACTTCCGGGATGTTTTTGGGGCGAATCAGCATGAGGAGAATGCTGATCGCTACGACGGCGACAAGGACGATGTGGACAATTTCAGGCGAGATCATCTACCACTTCCTCCCATGCTTGTTCGGGCCAAGCTGGGTTCCGAGGAGTCCGTGTTCAGGCCAGGCCGCGAGGGCATTCTCCAGATCCCGCTTCATACGGTGCGGCAGCTCAGGCCGATTCCCGAACACTACTCGAATGGAATCTTCTCCGGTGGTGCCCATCACATCTTCCGCCCAGACACGCAGGGATACGTCACCGACGGTCTTGCCTGCCGCTGAGACTACACCCTGCCACACGCGGGAGTTATCAATTCGCTTGAGCTCGACATCGCCATTCCCAACGCTCGCACACACCTTCCGGATGTCTGATTTCGACCAGACTTTTGCTCGAACGTGAAGACCTTCGGCACCGGCCTGCAAGGTGGCTTCTGCGTCTCTAAGAAGGCGCACATCCCCAGGAGAGGTAATCATCACAGCGGGGAGTGTGCCGAGTTCCAGGAACTTCCAGCTCGCAACCCCGTGGTCAAGACTCGCGACAGAGAATCCGACAAGACCCTCTTCAAGCTGGCCCGTAGAACGCGTCGAGGAGTAAAGGGTGCAACCGTCGTTCGCCACCTCGTTGTAGTGGGTGTGCCCCATATCGACGATTCGGACGCCGTACTGGCGGATGAGCAACTCAAGCTGCTCTGCTCCCACCTTCAATTCACTGGGATAGCAATGCAGGAACAGCACCGTTTCTAAACCTGCTTCAGATGCGCCAATCAACTCCTGCTCACACCATTGGAGTTGCTCCGGGAGAACCGTAAACGAGCCAGGGTCGGGAACTTCAAAGGCGTTCATGGCGATGAAACGCACCCTGCCGACCGTGAATGCATAGTGCATCTTTGAGGACATCATCTCCAGAAAGTTTGTGAAGCTCTTCTCGTGCACGTCATGATCGCCGACGATGGCGCACCATGGCACCTGCAACGCATCGAGCGTTCTGCGAACCACCGCATACGACGAATGACTGCCATCATCGGCGATATCCCCCGGCAGAAAAACAAAGCTGATCGAGCCCGCAAAGCAGCCGTCGATCTCGGCGACGATGGCGCGAAGATCGTGATGGTTTTGAGCGCCGTCGAACGTCATATGCAAATCTCCGATATGGGCCCAAGAGAGAACGTCTGCGGCATCCGGCTCTAAAGGCCGAAAGGGAGGTACAGAAAACAAGGAATTCATGCGGAAGCCTCAGAAGAAGTGAGCAGTGTTGCCTTTCCGTCCGATGCGCCTTCGCTTGAAACTGTCTCGGGCACTCCGAAAAAAACCAGGCAAAATGCGGCAAGAGCAATGCCGCCCAGAGTCAGGAAAGAAAGACGATAGCTGCCATGTTGAATCAGAAAGCCTCCCAGTGTCGTACTGAGGGCGGCACCAAGGCCTACTGCAGTGGCAAGCATCCCCTGGACAAGGTTGAAGTGCCCGGTACCTCGGGTGCGGTCCGCTACAACAAAAACGGAAACAACGCCGAAGATCGTGTTCGCGATTCCATCCAAAACCTGAACAGCGATCAGCCCAGCCGTGTTGTGGATGATCGTATAAAGCAACGCTCGGATTGGAAGCACCGCGAAGCCAAGGAGAAGCAGCGGCTTACGTCCGTGCAGGTTCGCGTATCGGCCGACAAACAGGGCAGAACTCATGATGACGACCTGCGTCACAATAACGCAGGCAGACATGAACGGCGCTGCCGACTTGCTGTTTCCGTGCGTCAGCATTTCTCCAAGTTCCGGCAGCATCGCAGCATTTGCCAAGTGAAACAGGAAGGCACAGGCGAGGAAGATGAAGAGCACTCGATCCCCGCGCAGAGTTGTAAGGAACGAATCGTTCTTCCCATCCGGCTTGTCATCAAGCTCTCCTTTTCCACGCGCCAGGTTAAAGTCGATGTCGTCTCGTCGGATCGAAAGCACGGACAGGATTGTGGGGATGGTTAGAATCGCAGCCGTAAGAAACATGGCTCTGCCACCGAAGAGATGGCTAACCAGCGCGATCAACAAGGCGCTCGCTATGTTTCCAGCAGCGTTGAAGGACTGATTCTTCCCAAATTGCCGGTCAAAGAGTCGAACCCCCACGAGCCCCATCGTTATAGCGGCGAGCGTTGGAGCGAGGAAGGGTCCGGAGCTGCCGATGAGGACCTCCGCCGAGTACACCGCGAGTGGTGCCACAGAGGTCCAAAGCATGATCGCCCCTACGGCGAGGACCAGTGCAGCCAGAACCAGGATCATTCTTTTTGAACGAACACGATCCACAATCGCACCGGCTGGGGTTTGCAGCAGAACGGTAACAATGCCTCCGACCGTTAACGCCATTCCTATCCTGCCGGGTTGCCAGCCCGCGCTCGCCAGCGAAGCTGCCAGAAAAGGACCGAGTCCCGTTTGGACATCGGCTAGAAAAAAGTTGGTTGCTTCCAGAGCGCGGAGACCAGATCTTTTCTCAAGCAGCAAGTTGGGAGTAGCGTTCATAGGTCCTCAAGCGAAAAGGTGCAGAAAAGTCGTCATGGGGATACGAATCTCCCCATGACGGCCGATCAGGAGGTTGCCAACTCTAGGTGATCTTTGCCGGCTCCCAACTCGTCTGGGCCATGCTTCTTCACGTGGGCAAGAGCTTCAGCACCTCGCGCGAGCTCCAGAGCCTGTCGGTACGAACCATGCTTAAAGGCTTGTTTCGCTTCCTTTAGAGCTTTGGCGTGGAGAACGATGACTTCTGCATGGCGATCCTCTTCATTCTCATGTTCCCAGTGATCCTGAGCCTTTTTCATCAGGTGATCGAACTCGTCCTGAACGGCCTGCTCCAACGTTGCCGACAGGCCGGATGGCTTCACAGAGGAATCCCCGATTGCGGCAAAGCTGAAGTGTTCCGCAGCCCGCAACAGGTCAG
This sequence comes from uncultured Granulicella sp., assembly GCA_964658865.1. Taxonomy (GTDB): domain Bacteria; phylum Acidobacteriota; class Terriglobia; order Terriglobales; family Acidobacteriaceae; genus Terriglobus. The sequence continues at coordinate 561 of CBAAAH010000001.1, read as the reverse complement.
CCGCGTCCTTGGCGTGGCCAGCCTGCAGCTCCTTCGGGGCCAGCGAAGCAAGCGTGCTCACGTCTTTCTCGTTGTGCCCTGAAGCTTTCTGGATGAGCTCAACTCGGCCAAGGTGCTCATAAGCCCGACGCAGATCCTTCATTGCGTGATGTTTCGGGTCAGCGTGCTTTGCTGCCGCTTTCTTTGGTGGGGGCATTCGCAGGTCCTTTCATTTTATTGAGTGGAAATGTTGATGGGCGCTTTGCAAGAGCCACCTGAACTAAAGAGAAGGCGCCGGCTGCGGGGGAGGAGCCGGGATATTCGGGTTCGGTGTCTGTGCCGAGTTCGGGTTACCCGGTCCCGGCTGTACCGCAGGAGCTCCCGGTGCAGGGGGAGGAGCCGTAATGCTCCGTTGTCCAGGCGCATTCGAAGGAGCTCCGGGTGTGCCCCGGTCCGGCGGCGGCGGTGGTACTACCTGCCCACCTACATTGCGAGCTTCTGGACCACCGGGAGGCGGAGGTGCGCCGGGGCCGCCTCCGGGACGAGGTCCACAAGGGCCACCCGGCCCGTTGAAGCGAGCGA